>JAZSLH010000081.1:0-2946 GCA_045535275.1 Acutalibacteraceae bacterium | reverse complement strand
AAATAGGCATAAAAAACCAACGGACATAAAAAGAATCGTTAAAAGCATAAAAGGCGGAATTGAGGATTGGAACAAAAGCCATAACGGCACAAACAAGTCGGATCGTAGCCATGTCGTTCTGTGAGCCAAGGAGTTGTAGTTAACACTTGTCTTCCTAAGACCGCTTGGCCTCCGACTTATCATTAAAATAGGCATAAAAAACCAACGGACATAAAAAGAATCGTTAAAAGCATAAAAGGCGGAATTGAGGATTGGAACAAAAGCCATAACGGCACAAACTATTATGACCCTTTTAAGCCAACTTCCCTTATTTGCAAAGCAGTAGACAAAGACGCCGACCATACTGAAAACGGGCATCCAACCGCCAAGCGAAGACCATTTTACATTGGCTTCGGGGAACATTACCGGACGGGCGGGAAGGTCGGGCGGGAAGAAGAAAACCTCAAATATATTTCCGTATATACTTTCTTTGCCGTAAAAAATTGAATTCCAGCCTAAATCAAAATCGGTTACACGGGAGTTGCCCGAAATTGCCAAATAGGAAGGCAGTAAAACTGCCGCGGCAAGAAGAATTCCCAAAATCAGTTCAAAAAATATTGCAAAATACTGCATAGGGCGGGGTTTTATCGCCTTGCTGACTATTCTGACTATCATATAGATAAGGCCAAAAACCAACATTCCGACAAAGAAGAAATAGTTAACTACCGCACAAACGGCTACGGCAAGGGCGAAAACTCCCCTTTTATTTTCGGTAACGAGCAGTTCGAAAGCAAGAAGTAACAGAGGGAAGAAAACTATTGCCTCGTGGAAGTGATTAAAGAAAATATTATAAACCGAAAATCCCGAGAAGGCATATAAAAGTGCGGCCAGTTGAGCCGTCAAAACCTTCTGAGTAAAACGGCGGATATAAAGAAAGGCGGTCAGGGCGGCACAGGCGAATTTAAGAATTAAAAGCGGTCCCATTAAATACGGAACAAAGGTTGTTGGGAAAGGAAGGGTTAAGAGAAAAAAGGGACTCGTTATTGTATAAAAAGTATATGAGCCGATAAAATTAGAGCCTAAATCGGTTACAAAACTCCAACCTAGTTCGCCGTTTTTTATTGCCTCGTGGCAAAGCATATAGAAGGGTATTTGCTGGACATTAAAATCTCCAAAAAAGAGAAAATATCCTCTATCATATATAATATACGGAACGAAAAAACAGGCGGCACAAAGCAGTGCTATTCCGAAAACCGAAAGTGCTCCACCCTTTTCTTTACCAAGTAGTTCTTTCTTCGACTGATAAAACAAAACACCGACGCCTCCTTTCCGATAAATAAAAAATATATTGATATTATAACACTTCGTGGTATAATTATCAATACAAAGGAATTTATATAAACGGAGAATATTATGCAGAGTCATTTTTACGCTATTCTGTCCAGAATGAAAAACATTAACCGTTGGGGCCTTATGAGAAACACCCGAAACGAAAACTTAAGTGAACACTCACTTGAGGTTGCTCTTATTGCCCACGCACTTGCTCTTATAGGCAAAAAAAGACTTGGTAAAAATACCGAGCCTGACAAGGTTGCGGTTGCCGCAATGTTTCACGATACCTCCGAGATAATTACGGGAGATATGCCTACCCCCATTAAGTATTATAACCCCGAAATTAAAGAGGCTTATAAAAAGATTGAGGCGGTTGCAGAAGAGCAACTTATTTCTATGCTTCCAAAAGATTTCAGAGATGATTTTAGGGAAATTTACAGTCCCGACAGCGAGATTACGGCTTATGTTAAGGCGGCTGACAAAATCTCGGCCCTTATTAAGTGCATTGAAGAAATTAAAATGGGCAACATGGAGTTTAAGGACGCCGAAGCCTCTACCAGAAAGACTATAGAAAGCCTTGATATGCCCGAAGTTGAGATATTTATGAATGAATTTATAGATAGTTATTATCTTACCCTTGATAAGCAAAGAAACATTTAAAAAAGAGAGAATGTGGCTTGGCCACATTCTCTCTTTTTATGCTAATCCTGACAGTGCTAAAGAACAAAGCGACGCGATAATCAGTATTAAAGGAAGACCTCTGACCGCTTTTGGAATTGCCTCTTTATCCAAATGAGAAGGGATAATATAAAGCATTACCGAGGCAAGAGTAAATCCAATAAGAGAAGCCAGGAAATAGATTAAAGCGGTCAAATAGCCCGTAACAACGCTATTTCCTATATCAATAAGCCCTGTCACAACCAAAAGCGAAGAAATAAGCAGCGGATAAAATTCGCTCTTTAAATACTCAAAAACGGGTTTTATAAACAGACTGGATATAAGAGATACTACGCCGAAAATTATTCCCACAAAGACCGCGGCGGCAAGGGCGGAAAAAGCGCCCAGACCAAAAGGTTCAAGAACAAATGCACTAAACGGGTAAAGGGCTAGACAGGAAAGAAATGATATCGCCGAAACGGCGGCACATCTTTTTAAAACAGATAATATACCTATACTTTTTTCTTCCACTCCGATAAGTTTTGAAAAAAGCAGATTATCGGTTAAAATTCCTGCCGCTAAAACTGTTAAAACTATCTTCATTCTTTGCCCTCCTCTCCTTTACTAACTCTGCATATTGCCGCCTGATAAACAATTACAAAAACGGCAACTGTAAAAAGGGCACCTGCAGAGGTTGAGAAAAAGGAAATCGGCTGAAACCATTTTGAGAAAATGTCAAAACCGAAGACCGAACCCATTCCGAGAAATTCTCTTAAAAGAGAACTGAACACAACAACGAGAAATGAAGCAAGAGCAACAAAGCATTGTGATGAAAAATAAGTTTTAAAAGTGCTTGGTTTATCATTTATTGAAGCGATAAGTGTACATACCGCCACTAAAGGCATATAAACGCCGAGAGTTTCTGCCTTTGCAGAAAGCAATAGATTAAGCACAATATAAAGCAGACCCGAAAGAGCG
>JAZSLH010000086.1:0-3250 GCA_045535275.1 Acutalibacteraceae bacterium | reverse complement strand
CGACTTCGTGTTCAAGTAGGTGCAGAATTTCTTGAGGTTCCATTTATCTTCTCCAAATACAGTTTGGAATCATTTTAACACAAACAACTCCAGAATTCACTAATTTTTTTGAGCCTTAGCCAACATTTTTTCAACCTCACGCTTAAAGGGAGCATTTTCTTCCGACTTAAGAAGCGGGTCAGACAGAATAAGCGCCCTCGCCTGAGCCCCCGCTTCTTTCAAAACCGAAAGGTCACTTTCAAAGTCGGCAATATGAAGTTCGGGAAGACCGTGCTGTCGGTTTCCAAGAAAATCTCCGGGACCGCGAAGCGCAAGGTCTTTGTCGGCAATTTCAAAACCGTCTGAGGTTTTGCACATAATTTCAAGTCGGTTTTCCTGTGCAGATTTGCTGTCGGAAACAAGTATACAGGTAGATTCAGCCTCTCCTCGACCTATTCTGCCCCTAAGTTGATGAAGAGCGGACAGTCCGAAACGTTCGGCGTTTTCAATAACTATAATAGCCGCGTTAGGCACGTCAATTCCAACCTCAATTACGGTAGTCGAAATAAGCAGGTCAATTTCACCCGCCGCAAAAGAACGCATAACGGCGTCTTTTTCTTTAGGTCTCATTTTTCCGTGAAGCAAACCTAAACGGTAACCGCTGAAAACGCCTTCGCTTAGTTCTTTATAATACTGCTCAGCCGAAATAAGACCCACATTTTCTTCCTCTTCATCGATAAGAGGACAAATGATATAGCCTTGCCGTCCTTGTTCAATATGCTTTTTAATGAAATTATATATTCTTTCGTGATAAGAAGAACCGACCGAGTATGTTTTAGTAGTCTGACGCCCTCTTGGATATTCATCAATTACCGAAACATCTAAATCTCCGTGTATAATAAGGGCAAGAGTGCGGGGAATTGGCGTTGCCGACATAACAAGCACATGCGGAGAGTTACCCTTACTTTGAAGACGGCCTCTTTGCTCAACACCGAAGCGGTGTTGTTCATCGGTTATAACAAGGCCTAAATTTTTAAAATATACATTATCGGAAAGTAAAGCGTGTGTACCGAGAATAATCTGAATTTCTCCGTTTTCTAAAGAGGCTTTAAGGGCTTCTTTTTTCTTTTTTGACAAACTTCCCGTTAAAAGAGCAACCGTAATACCGCTGTCTTTAAACATTTTTTCAAGGGTTTTAAAATGCTGTTCTGCCAGAATTTCGGTTGGAGCCATCATAGCGGCTTGATACCCATTTTTAACCGCATTAAAACAACAGGCGGCGGCAACGGCGGTTTTACCGCTTCCAACGTCTCCTTGAATAAGTCGGTTCATTGGTCGGTCGGACGCCATATCTTTGACAGCATCATTTATACAGCGTTTTTGAGCAGAGGTCAATTCAAATGGAAGTAAAGGATAAAATTCATTTGAAAAGTCCTTTTCCATAACGCAAGGGGTTTTGCCTCTGTTTACATTCTTAATTAGTAAAAGCCCCGACTGAAGCATAAACAGTTCTTCAAAAACAAGTCTTTTTTTAGCCTGTTTAAGGGCCTGAGCGTTTTTTGGAAAATGAATGTTATAAAGAGCGTACTGCCTTGAACAAAGCCCGTTTTTGTTTATAACCTCAAGAGGTAAAAACTCCTCAATCTTAACTGCAGTAAGTGCAGTTTTAACCGTCTTTTCAATAGTAGAACTCGAAAGCCCCGCAGTAGTAGAATATATCGGTCTTATTATTTCAAAACCGGTAGGTCTAATCTGTGGGGAGTTCATATCAAACCTGAAAGACTCAAGCGAAAGTTTGCCGTAAAACAGATACTCCTGACCGAGATGAATTTTAGCCGCGTCGTATTTGTTGTTGAAAATAGTTACGGTCATAAGAGCACTTTCATCTTTTACAGTAAATTTATATAAAACCATATTCTTTCGAATATAGTTTTCTTTAACTTCGGTAACTACGGTTGCCCGAATACAAACATTTCCCGCACCGCGAGCCTTTGCAATAGGTGTAACTTTGCTCCAGTCTTCATAATTTCTCGGATAAAAACGCAAAAGGGCGCCGACCGTGTCGATGCCCAGTTTGCTGAAAAGCAGGGAACGTTTTTCGCCTACCCCCGCTAAATATCTGACTTTATCCAATTCGGTCGCCATAAGGAGAACCTCCGGACTTAATAGTTTTTACTCAACCGAAATAATGAAGTAATAAACAGGCTGACCGCCGTTAACAAGGGTAACTTCGACCTTATTACCGAACTTCTCCTGAATCACATTATAAAGGGTTTGAGCCTTTCTTTCGCTAACTTCTTCTCCGTAGAAAAGTGTTATATAAGAAGAATCTTTCTTAAGAAGTTGTTTTGTAAGTTTAACAAGACAGGCTTCAAGACTGGTTTCGGTAAAGGTAATTTTACCGTTGTTGAGAGCAAGGAGTTCGCCCTCTTTAATCTTTTTGCCGTCAAAATCGGAATTACGGGCAGCAAAGGTAATCTGACCTGTGCTAACGGTACTGATAGCGTTATTCATAGCAATAGCATTATCATTTGCCGAAGCGTCGGGGTCAAAGTTTAACATCGCCGTAATTCCCTGAGGAATAGTTCTTGTGTGAATAACAATAACATTACGGGTGGCAAGACGGATTGTCTGCTCTTCCGCCATAATAATATTTTTGTTGTTTGGGAAAACGAAGACAGTTTCAGCAGGGGTAGATTCAACTGCTCGTAAAATATCGTCGGTAGACGGGTTCATAGTCTGACCACCGCTGACTACAACATCAGCGCCAAGGTCGGAAAATAAAGCGGAAAGTCCGTCACCTGCTGCAACAGATACAAAACCGAAAGGTTTTTCGGGTGCAACCGATTTAATAGGCTCGGTGCGGTCGGCATTCTGTGCAGTTTTTTTAGCCTCTTTCTTTGCCTGCTCGTGCTGTTCAGCCATATTTTCAATTTTAAGTTTAACAAGTGCGCCGAAGGTCAGTGCCTTCTCGATAGCATTTCCGGGGTGGTCGGTGTGAACATGAACCTTAATGATTTCTTCGTCATCAACAACCACTACACAGTCACCGATAGATTGAAGATAAGAACGGAGTTTTGAAGGTTCTTTCTTGCATTCGGGATTTCGGTTTACGATAAACTCTGTGCAGTAGGGGAAGTTAATATCAAAGTCTTCAAGTTCGCCTGCGGCGTTTCTTGAAGCGCTTTCTTCGGTCTCTTCGGGTTCGGTACTTACGGAAGCTTTGCTTTCTATCATAACTC
This sequence comes from Acutalibacteraceae bacterium, assembly GCA_045535275.1. GTDB lineage: Bacteria > Bacillota > Clostridia > Oscillospirales > Acutalibacteraceae > SFWF01. The sequence continues at coordinate 29 of JAZSLH010000086.1, read as the reverse complement.
CGTCTTTAAGAACAGAGTACATACCTTCT
>JAZSLH010000153.1:0-31524 GCA_045535275.1 Acutalibacteraceae bacterium | reverse complement strand
AATATGGGTTGCCCCGCCCCCAAAGTTGCTAATAACGGGGGTGGCAGTTCCCTTATGAAAGACCCGAAACTTGCGGGAGAAATAGTAAAAGCGGTTGTAAACTCGGTAAAAGTTCCCGTTACGGTAAAAATCCGTGCGGGTTGGGACAGCAAAAGCATAAATGCCGCAGAAGTTGCCAAAATTTGCGAGGCAAACGGAGCGAGTGCAATTACCGTCCACGGCAGAACAAGAGCACAGATGTATGCCCCTCCTGTAAATCTTGACATTATAAAAGAGGTTAAAAAAGCCGTTAATATTGCCGTAATCGGAAACGGAGATGTTTTCGACGGCCCCTCTGCCGCCTATATGTATGAATATACGGGGTGTGATTTTGTAATGGTAGGCCGTGCGGCAAACGGAACCCCCTGGGTTTTTGATAAAATAAATGCCTACCTTAAAAACGGCGAAATTTTAGAGGACCCGCCCCTTGAAAAACGGCTTGAAATCTTAATGGAGCAACTTTCTCTTATGAAGCAGTATAAGTCGGAAAAAACCGTAATTTTAGAGTCTAGAAAACACACTGCTTGGTATATGAAAGGGGTAAAAAACGCCGCAAAATTTCGTAAAATGTGCGGTGAAATCGGTAGTTTAAGCGATATAGAACTGATATGTGAAAAAGCCCTTGCCGAAGGCGAGGATATGTGATAAAATAGCAAAGTCAAAATGTTAAAGGAGAGTTTCTATGTCAGGACATTCTAAATGGAATAATATTAAGCGTAAAAAGGAAAAGACCGACGCCGCAAAAGCGAAAATCTTCACTAAAATCGGCCGTGAAATTTCGGTTATAGTAAAAGCGGGAGGCCCTAACCCCCAGGAAAACAGCAAGTTAAAGGAAATTATTGCCAAAGCAAAAGCGGCAAATGTTCCTAACGAAAATATTGAAAGAATTATCAAAAAAGCCGCAGGCCACACCTCGGCTAACAACTATGAAGAACTAATGTATGAGGGTTACGGTCCAAACGGTATTGCCGTTGTCGTAGAGGTTTTAACCGATAACAGAAACCGTACTGCCGGCGAAATGCGTCACTATTTTGATAAATACGGCGGAAATTTAGGTCAATCGGGCTCGGTTATGTTTATGTTTGACCGCAAGGGTCAAATTATTATCGAAGCCGAGGGTAAAGATGAAGACACCGTAATGGAAGACGCACTCGATGCAGGTGCCGATGACTTTAATTTTGACGGCGATATTTTCGAAATTTCGACCGACCCTGCCAGTTTTGGTGCTGTCTGCGACGCCCTTGAAGCAAAGGGATATGCTTTTGAATCGGCTGAAATTGCCTATGTTCCCCAAACTATGTCTACAATTGACGACCCCGACCAGATAAAGCAAATGGAAAAACTCATTGAAATGCTTGAAGACAATGAAGATGTCCAGGAAATCTGGCACAACTGGGATATGCCCGAAGAAGAATAAAAAAGAAATGAGCACCTTGAGGTGCTCATTTCTTTTTTATTCAATTTTCACGAAGTCGAATAATTTCTTCTTTTTTCTTGCTTTCATCTTCCTCTTCGGAAAGAATGTACAGTTCTTCACACGCTCTTTGTGCCGAAATTAGTTCGTTTATAGCCTTTTCGGTAGCATCAAGTAAGGTTAGATACATCTGTTTATAATTTGCCATATTATCACCTCTTCAAGTAAATAATAACATATTATACATAAAAATGCAACCACAAATGGTTATATAAATGGTGCAAATTTTGAACATAATATTGTAGTGGGAGTTGATATTATGTTCAAAATAGAAAAAGAATTAAAATCCGCAAACATTTCCCGTACAATTCGCTTTACTGAGCCACTTTTTGAGCGGTTAAACCAAACTGCTACCGATAACGGCATTTCTTTTAATCTTTTGGTGCTTCAGTGTTGTAAATACGCTTTAGACAATCAAGAAGAGGAAAGCAAATAAATTTAAAACACCCCGTCATTGACGGGGTGTTTTTTTACGCCTTAAGCCAGTCTTTTGCTTTCTCAGCCGACATACGCTTGATATCTTCCTTTTTATAGGGAGACTTTTCTCCGCCGTTTACATAAAGGAAGTATTTTCCGTTTTCGGTTTTATAAAGACTTTCTTCGTAGCCCGAAGGGTCTCCGAAAGAGCCGAAAACCTTTTTTAAAACAAGTTCAGATTTTTCGGTATCATACTGAACTCGGCATATTACTTTTTGCATAATTTCATCCTTTCTTTTAGTTCCTGTAACTCAGGAAGCCATAATATACTAGCATATTTTCTATACAAAATCAATATAATATCCAAAACTCCAAAAATTACATAAAATGTTAAAAAGGAACAAGTGCATACTTGTTCCTTTTTTGTTCTAAACCTTACGGCCTGTACATATTATTGCATAGGTGATAAAAATGACAGACTGTCAAACAAACTGCCAAAAATTTGACCAAATGCTTTACGCCTTGCCCAAAAGAATTTCCCTGGTTTTGTCGGCTTTGCCGGTTGCTCTTAAGGCGTCAGCGTATGAAATCAGAATAAGGGTCAATAAACCCGTTTGCATAACGGGAGATACCGTTTTTTACATATCTTCAGATTCGGTTGCTTGTACATATATTCCTAAAAATCCGCTTATTGCTACCGAGGAAGAAATTAACGATATTTTGCTTCGAATTACCGACCGTTCGGTTTATACCCGTACTGCCGAACTTTCAAAGGGGTATCTGTCAATGCGTTATGGGGGAAGAGCGGGTGTGTGCGGAAGATTTGTTGAGGGAAAGTTCTGTGACATAACCTCGGTTAATATCCGCATACCACGTCAGATAATAGGCTCTGCAGAGCCTATTTTAAGTGCCGCTCGAAAGGGTATTCTTATCGCGGGCCCGCCGGGAAGCGGAAAAACCACCCTCCTTCGTGACCTTGTAAGGCTCTTGTCGGTCAGCGGAAAAAGGGTATGCGTGATTGATAGCCGAGGCGAAATCTGCGGAAGACAGCAGGAAAAAGACGGCCTTGATATAGGGCCTAATACCGATGTAATAACAGGTGTGAGCAAAGCGAAAGGAACCGAAATCGCCCTTAGAACAATGTTCCCCGATTTTATTGCCTTTGATGAAGTAGGTACAGGGCAGGAACTCGCTTTAATAAAAGAGAGTTTCTTTTCGGGGGTAAATATAATAACTACTGCTCACGCCGCCGACATAAAGGACCTTGTTTCAAGACAGGTCACTAAAATTATGCTCGAAGATTTTATGGGCAGTGTCGCTCTGCTTTCCAAAAAACCGGGAGGGCCTATAAAGGTTTTTCAGGCAGAAGAGGTGAGGCAATTTGCTTAAAATAATAGGTATTGTCGGGGTGATTGCCGCCTCTACCTTGCTGGGTTTTTTCTTTGCAACCAAACTTAAAACTCGGCAAACAAGACTCTCTAAACTTTGTGGCTTTATTGAAGAAATAGAAATGCGGATAACTTCCGGGGCAGAACTTAAAAAAATTATTGAAACTTCGGGTGAAAATGTCGGAATTTACTCTGACGGCTACAAGGTAAAAATTTCTCCTGAAGGTCTCGACAAAAAGGATATTTATATTTTGGAAGAGTTTTTTTCTTTTCTTGGTCTTGGCGATACTCCGTCCCAGATAAAGAGGTGTAAAGTCTATTTGTCACTACTTAAAAAACAGGAAGAAGCGGCGGCTGAGTTAGTAAACACAAAAAGCAGTCTTTACAGCAAACTCGGCTTTTTTGCGGGACTTTTCATCTCGGTAATGCTTATATAGGTGAAGTTATGGATGTTGATTTAATATTCAAAGTGGCGGCAATCGGAATTATAGTGACGGTGCTTAATCAAGTGCTTGTTCGCTCGGGCAGAGAAGAACAGGCAATGCTCACAACCCTGACAGGCCTCGTTGTAGTGCTCATTATGGTAGTTAATATGGTTGCCGACCTTTTTTCAACCGTTAAATCGGTGTTCGGGCTGTAAAATATGAATTTAACAGTAATTTTAGGTGTTTTAATAATTACCTCGGCAGTCGCTCTGATGCTCAGGCAGTACAAGTCGGAATATGCTTTTTTTACCGTTTTAATTTCGGGAGCGGTAGTTCTTATAGTCATAATGTCTGACATTATGGACGGACTTTATTCTTTGCTTAATACCGTCCTTGGTTTCGGTCTTGACGGTTCGTATTTTACGGTTGCTTTTAAGTCGCTTGGGATATGTGTTATTACAGGTTTTATTGCAGATACTTGTCGAGATTCGGGACAACTTGCCCTAGCCTCCAGAGCAGAACTTGCGGGCAGATGTGCCGTGTTTATACTTTCGCTTCCTCTGCTCACTTCACTTCTTGAAACAGCGAAGGAAATAATAGGATAACTATGAAAAAGATATTTAAAATATTACTTTGTTTTCTCGTTTTTCTTTTCGTTTTTTCCTTTGTGGTATCGGCAGAAAGCCAAGACGAAACATATAAGGAACAGTATAAAATCAGCGGAGCAGAAGATGTTTTTGACCTTTTAAGCGATGATGCTAAAAAGACGATAGAGCAATTTGAAATTGACCCGTCGGATATAGATTGGGTAAGCCGTCTTGACCCCGAAAGCGTTTTTAAAATGGTTTCGGGGTTCTTTAAGGAAGGACTTAAAAGACCTCTGCTTTGCTTTAGCGGAATGCTCGCCGTAATAATTCTTATGGCGGCGGCGAATACATTCGAGGGGTTTAAGGTTTACAGCGATGTTTCGGCCTATGTTTTTGTCCTTATTACTGCGGCGGGTATTCTAATTCCTCTCTTTTCGGTTATTGAAAGTTCGGCAAATGCAGTAAAAGGAATTTCAACCCTAATGCTTGGCTTTATTCCGCTTTATGCGGGAATTCTGACCGTCTCCGGTCAAGCGGTAACCGCTTCGGGAATGAGTTTTCTCTTGCTCGCCGCGGCGGGTGCGGTAGGAAATCTTTCGTCATTTGTAATTGTCCCGCTTATGAGTTGTTATTTAGGCGTTGGAATGGCGGGTTCGGTAATGACCATAGGCGGAACCAACCGTCTTGGAGAGGGCATAAAAAAGACGGCAATGTGGATACTCTCCCTTGCAATGACCCTTTTTTTAGGACTTTTATCTATTCAGACCGCTGTAAATAAAGCGACCGATAATATGGGAATAAAAACACTCAAATTTATGATAGGAACCTTTGTCCCCGTTGCGGGTGGGGCACTTTCCGATTCTTTTACAACCCTGCTCGGTTCGGTAAAACTGTTAAAATCTTCGGTCGCAATGTTTGCCGTTCTCGGTATTGCGGTTATGGTACTTCCGATAGTTATTGAACTTCTTATATGGCGAATGACGATTTATCTTCTTGATTTAGCAACCGAACTTTTCGGGGTAAACCTTAAAACCGATGTGCTAAAAGCGGCAGACTGTGTTTTGTCGGTGCTTATCGGGGTAATTTTATTTGTTTCAACACTTTTTATTATATCTTTAGCGGTAATTTCAGGAGGCGGATAATGAATTCGGTTAAGGAAATAGCCCTTTCTTTTTGTGCTTCTGCCGTATTTTGTGCGGGGGTCGGCGTTCTAAACGGAAAGGTGCTACAGAAAAGCGGAAGATATATTATAGCCCTTATTCTTCTTTGTTCGGTAATAGGAACAATCGCTTCGGCGGACTTTAGTCTTGGCGTTTTGCCCGAAAATGTCCCTGCCTTAGAGCAAAGCGAAACGGTAGAAGATTTAAGCGGATACTCGGCTGAATACCTTATAGCCTCACTCCTTAAGGAAAAGGGAATAAGTTTTGAAAAAATATCTGCCAAAGTGACTAAAAACGAGGGCGGCAGCATAGTAATTAGTGAAATAACAGTGATTGGAGCAGAGAACCCCGAAGCAGTTAAAAAAACGCTTGACGAATGTGGGATTGATTGCGGGGTGAGTTTTGCTTGAAAGAAAAACTGCTTAATTTTATAAAGGGTAAAAATACCGCAAAAATATTGTTTATTGCGGGTCTTGTTGGGATAATGCTTATCTTTGTTTCAAGTTTTTTCCCAAAAAGCAGCAATAAAGTTGAGAAAATTGTTGAACCTACGTTTTCCGAAGAAGAATACAAAAACGCTCTTGAAGCGGATATCAGAGAAATCGTCTTCGGAATATGCGGAGACAGTTCTGCGATTGTAACCGTAACTTTAGAAACGGGAATTGTCTACGAATATGCCGACGAAATTAAGAAAAATAATGCGGCAGACAAAGAAAAAACAAGTGAGGAGAGTGAAAAAACCTATATAACTGTTAAAGACGAGTCGGGAAGCGAGGTGCCCCTTATAATTGCCTCGCACATGCCAAAGATTCGGGGCGTAACCGTTATATGCGGTGCGTCAAACGACCAAGCCGTGTCCAAGATAGAGCAGGCCGTCTGCGCGGCACTTGACGTCAAGTCACGGCAAATTTATATCGGGAGGAAACTACAGTAATGAAAAAAACTAAAAAATTTAAAAAATCGCATTTGGCTCTGGCGGTAATGGTATTAGCGCTCGGCGCGGCAGTCTGGCTTAATATGAGATATACTTCAACCGGTGCAAACGGGTCAAACGATACCCCATCAAAGTATCTCGGTCAGGCAGAATATGTCAACGCTTCGGTATCTGAAAACAGCAGTGAGTCCAAAGAAAACGATTATTTCGTAAAACTTCGAAATGACCGCAAAAAAGCCAGACAGGAGGCACTCGATATTTTAGAGGAAACCCTTGACCGCACCGACCTTACCGAAGCCCAAAAAGCACAGGCGGCAGAAAAAAGTGCCGCCCTTGCCAAAGCCACCGAAAGCGAAGCCTCAATCGAAACAATACTTAAGGCAAAAGGTTTTACCGATGTTGTAGTGGTAATAGGGGAGTCGGATGTAAATGTTATAGTCAGTAAAACACCCGATGCCGCAGGCGTTGCAAGAATTCAGGACGCCGTTATTTCCCAAACCGATTTCGATATAACCGATATAAAAATTATATCGGCTCAATAATTTGAAGTTTTGCTTTAAAAAAGGCTTTACCTTTTGAAATTTTGTGGTATAATATGCTTAACAGATGTATATTTACTGTAAATACAAATCGGAGGTAATCATAATGGCCGAAAGAAGCGGACTTTCTATAAATCTTGATGTAATCGAAAGTATGGCGGCTATGGCGGCACTCGAAGTTAACGGAGTTTCTTCAATGGCTGCAAAAATCGTCAATATTAAAAATGCTTTCAGCAAAAATCCCGTCTTTAAACCTGTAAAAGCAGAGGTTAAAAACGGCGCTGTAGTAATTACTTTGCATATTTGTATCAACAAAAAGGCTAACGCAAAAGAGGTTGCTGAAGCCGTTCAGGCAAGCGTAAAAGACAAGGTTCAGAGCATGACTTCCAATGCTATAACAAGCATCAATGTTCATATTGCTTCTGTTGATTTAACCGAGCCTGACGAAGAAGAATAAACTTAATTTTTTACGGCGTACAGTTTGGTGTGCGCCGTAATTTTTATCCGGATATAATTAAAGCCAACAAGGTCAACCTTGTTGGCTTTAACTTATTTTACAAAGTAAACAATAACATCTCTTCTGCCGAAATCTTTACACTGTGATTCGGTATCAAGGAAAAGGTCGATGTCGGTACGGGTTCCGTTGATAAATCCACCCGTGTCTGCAGCGATTGCATAACCGTAAACATACTTTCCGTCGGCAGAAACGATATACATTTTTGTGCCGTAAGGAATTTCTTTCGGGTCAACCGCAACGCAGCCGGGTTCGGGGTAAACCCCGGTTGAGCATCTGTTTCCCGTGTGGGTGTATGCTGTTGCTCTAAGAGTAGTTTTAGAAACATAGTCTATCGGTTTGCCGTTTTTGTCAAGCAAAAGACTGTCGGGAGCGTCAAGGGTTGAGATACAGGGCACTGAAGAAGCGGGATAGGAACTGTTTGCCGTATACTGTGGCGTTTTTGTTTCTTCTACAGTGTTTTTATCAATCGAATAACTGCTGATGTCTTCGCTCGTGCTCACAACTTCCGTTGCCACGCCGTTTACGTATTTAACACAGGTCGTAACAGTTTTTGTTTTAACCGTGTTTTTATTTGCCGAAGGCAGAGTTTCCGTAGTAATTTCAGTTATAAACTCAACATCGGTAATTTCAACCTCGGTTGCTTTGTCAACATAGTAGTTAAGAGAAAGACTGACTATATCGTGTTCATCAATGTCAATTCCTGCATCGGCTAAAAGGGTTGAAAGACGACCCTCTCTTACAACATAGGTCTTAACATCATCGCCCTTTTTAACAGTTAAAGGAACGAGATAAGCAATTTCAATTTTGCCGGCAAAAAGTCCGTTTTTAAAACTAACGACTTCATAGTTCTTCTTATCAAGATTAACTTTAGAAAGAATAACTTCAGGATTAGCAGAAAGGGTTAAAACCGAGTAACTGCTTCTTCCGTCGTAAATGCTGACAGTATGAGCCGAACAAATGGTGGTCAGTATTATTGCGGCAACCGTAAGCACAAGACTAACAGTTGCGGGAAGGTTGCGTAAAGCCGTTTCAAGAGTTTTTTTGCCAAACTTTGCGGCAAAACTCTTTGTTTTTTGTAACATCATAAACTCCTTTAGATTCAAAATGATTATGTTTTTTATTGTTTTAACAACGCATAATCATTGTTTTCAGGTAAGTCGATTTCAGTCCGTCGGCAATTATATCCTTGAATTTTGAATATGTCAAACGAAGAAGCACCCCCTCAAATTGTGCAATATGCACAAAAATTACAAATAAATTACGAAAAGTTACAAGTTTGTAACCCTTTTTCGACACGATTTGCCCTCTTCTTTTTGTGCAAATCTACAAAAAATAGGAAAAGAGATTGCCGACAAAGGCAGAAAAGAGGCTAAAAACTGCATTTTTTGTGCTTTAGGGCGGATAAATCATTTACAAGCACTATATAATGTGGTAAGATATTTAAGGTGACAAGAGTCGAACCCTTTGCGGTTTCGCTTACCGTCTTTAGGATAAAATTTGCTTTTGTCCTAATATACCCTTAAAATGTTTTTTTAATACAGTTTATGAAACGAACCCTGTAAATAAGAACAGCAAAAGTAAGTATATATAATAGGAGATACGATGAAAAAAATAATGACGGCTATGTCGGGCGGTGTTGACAGTTCGGTTGCTGCTGCCTTGCTTAAAGAAAGCGGATATGATGTCTGTGGCGGAACTCTGCGTTTATATGAAACAAATAATTTGCCCTCAAAAGAAGTTGAACTTGCTAAAAGTGTTTGCGACCGCCTTAAAATAGACCACTTTGTTTTTGACAAAAGAGAAACCTTTTTAAAAGAGGTAATAAACCGCTTTGAAAGGGAATATAACGACGGACTGACCCCTAACCCTTGTATAGAATGTAATAAATATATAAAATTCGGAGTGTTGCTTGACGAAGCGGTTAAAGAAGATTGCTCCTTTATTGCAACGGGTCACTATTCAAGAATAAAAAAAGATACAAACTCAAGATATGTTTTATATAGACCGCAGGATATAAAAAAGGACCAGACCTATGTGCTTTGGAGACTTTCGCAGTATCAACTGTCCCATATTTTAATGCCCCTTGGAGATATAACAAAGGAAGAAGTAAGAAAAATAGCGTCAGATTACGGCTTTATTTCTGCCTCGGCTAAAGAAAGTCAGGATATCTGCTTTGTCCCCGACGGAAACTATGCCGCTTTTTTACAAAGTTTAAACGGTAAAGCCTTTGAAAAAGGAAAGTACACCGATATGTCGGGTAATGTTCTGGGCGAACATTCAGGTCATCAGTGTTATACAATAGGTCAGCGAAAAGGACTTGGAATAGCCCTTGGAAAACCGCAGTTTGTAATTTCTAAAAACCCCTCTGCAAACGAGGTTGTGCTTGGTGACGAGGAGCATATATTCAAAAAGCGTATCTATATTAAGGATGTCAATATGATTGCAGCCGATATGCCGTCTTCTCCGGTCGCTTGTACCGCTAAACTTCGCTACTCGGCAAAAGACGAAAAGTGTCTGCTTCACCCCTTATCCGAAACCGAGGCTTTACTTGAATTTGAGAAACCTCAACGTGCCGCAACTCCCGGTCAGTCTGCTGTGTTCTACAGTTTGGACGCTGTGCTTGGCGGCGGTAAAATAGTAAAAGGTGAATAGTATGGATAAAAAAATTCAAAGAACAATGGATAATTTAAAGGCTAACAATATGGAGGTCTTTTACGCTCAGAGCAAGGAAGAAATTCCCGAAATCGTTAAAGGGATTTTAAAGGAAAACGATGTAATTTCTTGCGGAGGAAGCGTAACCCTTGCCGAGTGCGGAGTAACCGACCTTATGAAAAGCGGAAACTACCGTTTTCTTGACCGCTCACAGCCCGGTCTTACCCGTGACGATGTTCAGGAAATTTACCGAAAGGCCTTTTCGGCAGACGCCTATTTAACTTCGGCAAATGCCGTGACCGAAAATGGCGAACTTGTAAATGTCGACGGAAACGGAAATCGGGTTACGGCAATCTGTTTCGGGCCTAAAAAGGTTATCTGTATAGTCGGTGCAAACAAAATTGTGCCCGATGTTGTGTCGGGATTTAAACGGGTCAAGACGGTTGCCGCACCTAAAAATGCCGTAAGACTTAACACCTCCACCCCTTGTAAAACTTTAGGCCACTGCATTTGTCCCGACGGCGATATGACTTCGGGTTGTAAATCTCCCGACCGAATGTGTGCTCATTATGTTGTAAACGGCTTCCAAAGAGAAAAGGGAAGAATAAATGTAATAATCTGCCCTGAACCTTTGGGTTATTAAACTGCAACACCCCACATATATTTTGTTATGTGGGGTGTTTTTATATGAAACGAATAATATCATTTATACTTTCTTTTGCTGTTATGCTGACGACGGTGACCTGTTCTGCCGCCACCGTATCCACCGAATACGAGGGCGTGAATTTAGAAGAACCTCTCGAAGAAAATCTTCAGGCAAACGCACCGATAGGAGAAAGTTTACAAATTAACGCCAAATCCTCAATACTAATGGAGTATAATACGGGCAAGATTCTTTACGAAAGCAATGCCGACGAAAAACTTGCTCCCGCTTCAATTACCAAGATTATGACGCTTATTCTGGTTATGGAAGCAATAGCCGATAAGAGACTCTCTCTTGAAGACCAAGTTACTGCGTCGGAACATGCCGCTAGTCTTGGAGGTTCGCAGATATGGCTAGAGCCGGGCGAAGTAATGACGGTTGATGAACTCTTAAGAGCAACCGTAATAGCCTCTGCAAATGATGCAACCGTCGCTCTTGCCGAGGCGGTATCGGGAAGCGAGGAAAGTTTCGTTGCGAAAATGAATGAAAAGGCTGCCGAGTTGGGTCTTAAAGACACAAATTTTGTGAATAGTTACGGGCTTGACGCCGACGGGCATCTGACAACCGCTCATGATGTGGCGGTAATGTCGAAAGAACTTATGAAGCACGAACTTATCCGTCAGTATACCGAGAAAACGATGGATTCGCTTCGTGGCGGAGAGTCTGAACTTGTAAACACAAATAAACTTATACGCTACTATGACGGCTGTTTCGGACTTAAAACGGGTACAACTTCCAAGGCGGGTTCCTGCCTTTCGGCTATTGCCGAAAGGAACGGGCTGACAATTATTGCCGTAGTCCTCGGAGCCCCCACCAGCAAAGACAGATTCAGCGGAACACAGAAACTTCTCGACTACGGGTTCGCAAACTACAGTTTCGCCGAAATTGAGGCGGACACCTCCGCTTTTACCGATATTCCCGTAAGACGAGGTACAGTCCGTTTTGTAACGCCGACAGTTACTGAAAAGTTTTTCGCTCTGCTTAAAAAGGGCGATGAGAATAAAATCACACAAAACTTCACTTTAAGCGAGGAACTTGTCGCCCCCATAAAATCGGGAGATACGGTAGGCTATGTCCATATTTATCTTGGCGAAGAAGAACTCGGCGTTATTCCTATAACCGCCCAGTCGGGCAGTGACGAACTGACCTATTTTGTCTGCCTTATGCGACTGGTTAAGAGTTTATTTACTCTGTAATAAAACAAAGCCGAATTTTTTGATAATTTTTATAAATTCCTTATTGAAAAATACGGCGTTTTAGTGTAAAATGTAATTAAATAAATATTCTTCAAACAATAAGGAGCAAAAAATGGCATTAAGTTTTAACTATAAATATGCAAACGAGTTTCTTTGCGAAAATGATATTAGTGGCCTTGAGGCACAGGTTAGTGTGGCTCACGATATGTTACATAATAAAACCGGTCTCGGAAACGATTTTCTTGGTTGGGTTGACCTTCCCACCGCCTACGATAAGGACGAATTCGCCCGAATCAAAAAAGCGGCAGCAAAAATTATTTCCGATACCGATGTTTTTATAGTTATAGGAATCGGCGGTTCCTATCTCGGCGCCCGTGCCGCTATTGAGTTTTTAAAGTCAAATAACTACAACGCTCTCCCCAAGAACACCCCTGATATTTATTTTGCAGGAAATACTATCAGCGGTTCTGCTCTTGATGACCTTCTTAAAATCTGCGAAGGAAAACGTGTTTCGGTTAATATCGTTTCAAAATCGGGAACTACTACCGAACCGGCAATTGCTTTCCGTGTTTTCCGTAAATATCTTGAGGAGCGCTACGGCGAAGAGGAAGCCGCCAAGCGTATCTACTGTACAACCGATAAGGCTCGCGGAACCCTTAAACAACTTGCCGACCAAAAGGGTTACGAATGTTTCGTAATTCCTGATGATGTCGGCGGACGTTTCTCGGTTTTAACCGCTGTGGGACTTCTTCCAATCGCTGTCTGCGGAGCAGATTTAGATGCTTTAATGAAAGGCGCAGCCGATGCTGCAGCTGATTATGCGGTAAATGACCTTGCAAACAATCCTTGCTATACCTACGCCGCTATCCGTAACGCCTTCTATAGAAAGGGTAAAATAGTTGAAATGCTCGTTTCCTATGAGCCTCGTTTTACTATGATGGCTGAATGGTTCAAGCAACTCTACGGCGAGAGCGAAGGTAAAGACAATAAAGGTCTTTTCCCCGCTTCTGTTGTTTTCTCTACCGACCTTCATTCAATGGGTCAGTATGTTCAGGACGGAAGCCGTATAATGTTTGAAACGGTTGTTACTATCGGCGAGTGCGGAAATGATGTAATAATCGAAAAGGAAGAAGATGACGGCGACGGACTCAATTTCCTTGCCGGAAAACCCCTCTCTTTTGTAAACAACAAGGCTTTCGAGGGAACTATCCTTGCTCATACCGACGGTAAGGTTCCTAACCTTGTAATAAATGTTGATAAGGCAGATGAGGAACATCTCGGCCGTCTTATCTACTTCTTCGAAAAGGCTTGCGGAATTTCGGGTTATGTTCTGGGCGTAAACCCCTTCGACCAACCCGGTGTTGTAAGTTATAAAAAGAATATGTTTGCTCTTCTGGGCAAACCCGGCTATGAAGGCGCTAAGGCGGAACTTGAAGCCCGTCTTGCAAAATAAAAAACAATCGCTTCGGCGATATATATAAATAAAGGAGCGGATAATATGATTAAACTTATTATCGGAAACAAAGGTTCAGGCAAAACAAAGAAACTCATCGACTTGGTCAACACTGCGGCTAAAAACAGCCCCGGAAGTGTTGTCTGCGTTGAAAAGGGCGACGCCCTTAGATTCAGCGTATCCAGAGAAGTTCGACTTATCGATGTAGAAAGTTACGGAATTTCCGGTTATGACGAATATTATGCCATGCTCTGCGGAATAGCAGCAAGTAATCATGACATTACTCATATTTTTGGCGATGCAACCAAGAAAATCGGCGGAGGACTTGACGGTCTTGATAAATTCCTTGCCCGTGTAGATGCAAATAAGGATATTGAATTTGTGTTTACCGTATCTTGCGACGAGGCAGACCTCCCCAAAGCAGTTACCGATATTGCTGAAAAAATCTAAAAATTAAGACCTACGGAGCAGGGAAACCTGCTCCGTAATTTAATGCCAAAAAACACTTGACAAACATAAAACACTTATATATAATAATCTTTGTGACAATTGAGGTGAGATTATGCTTCTTGATTTGAAGCCATTATTTGCGGGCAGCAGAGAGTTTCTGTCGGTAGAATACGAAATGGATTTGTCTGAACTTAGTTTCCTTGGCGTCAAACCACTTCCTTCTCCCGTGGCAATCAGCGGAAAGATTGTCAGCCGCGCGGGTATAGTTGAATCTAATCTCGATTGCAAGGTCAGTTATGTCGGTTTTTGCGACCGCTGTCTTAAAGAAACTGCGCTTTCTTATGTCGTAAAAATCAACCGAACTATCGTATCAAGCCTTGAAAACGAGGATAATGACGATATAACGGTTGTCCCCGATATGATGCTTGACCTTGATGACTTCTGTTATGCTGACATTGTAATGAGTCTTCCCACAAAGGTTTTGTGTAAAGACGATTGCAGGGGACTTTGCTCCGTCTGCGGAAAAAATCTTAACGAGGGCGACTGCGGTTGCTCAAAAAGTGAGGTTGACCCCAGACTTGCGGCACTTGCAGAACTCCTAAAAGAATAATCTACCAAACAAAAATTTTTAAGGAGGTGCTGAAATGGCAGTACCGAAGAGAAAAACTTCTAAAGCAAGACGTGACAAAAGACGTAATAATTTATGGAAGCTTACTGCTCCCACCCTCGTTAAATGCGAGCGTTGCGGCGAATATAAGCGTCCTCACAGACTTTGCACCGCCTGCGGAACCTATAACGGTCGCGAAGTTGTAAAAGTAGAAGACTAATGGAGTAGAGGAGGAGCAATCCTTCTCTATTTTTTTATAAAGAGGTGATATAAAGTGTCGGTAAAAATTTATGATGTTGAGAAGAAAAGTCCCGCCGCAAAGGCTCGGATAAAAAAGGGAAGTACCCTTGTCTCAATAAACTCAAATGAAATTATGGACGTTCTCGACTACCGTTTTTATCAAAAAGAAGAAGAACTTACCCTTGTTGTAAGAAATGAAAAGGGTAAAGAAAAAACCTATAAGATAAAGAAAGGCGAAGACTGTGAGTTAGGCCTCGTTTTTGACAGTTATCTTATGGACTGTCAGCATTCCTGCAAGAATAAATGTATCTTCTGTTTTATCGACCAATTGCCAAAAGGCCTTCGTGAAACCCTCTATTTTAAGGACGACGATTCAAGACTTTCTTTCCTTTTCGGCAACTATATTACCCTGACTAACCTGACCGAACACGAAATTGAGCGTATAATAAAAATGCATATAAGCCCCGTTAATATTTCGGTTCATACGGTAAATCCCGAACTCCGCTGTGCAATGATGAATAACCGCTTTGCCGGGGAAACTCTCGATATAATTAAGCGTTTTGACGATGCGGGAATAAAAATGAATTTTCAACTTGTTTTAGTCCCCGGTTATAACGACGGAAAGGAACTTGAGCGAACGCTCACCGAACTTTCAAGGTATAAAAATGTCGAATGTATTGCTTCTGTTCCCGTCGGTATTACAAAATTTCGGGACGGTCTTGAAAAAATAGAACCTTTCACCAAAGAAACGGCAGAAAAGGTAATCGAAATAACCGATAAAATCGGCGAGATTTGTAAAAAAGAATACTCAAACCGCTTGGTCTACGCCGCCGACGAGTTTTATCTTTTGGCAGAAAAACCCTTGCCGAGTTTTGAAGAATACGGTGAATTCCCTCAACTTGATAACGGGGTCGGAATGTGGACCCTCTTTGAAAAGGAAAGTGAGGATGCGCTAAACGAAGTTCAGCCTCCCGTTTTACCCCGTAATATTTCCTGTGTCACGGGCGTTGCGGCCTATCCGCTTATAAAGTCTACTGTTGACAAGGCGGCTTTTAAATGGCATAATTTAAACTGTAAGGTTTTCCCCGTTAAAAACAACTTTTTCGGCGAAAAAATTACGGTTGCGGGTCTTGTAACCGGCTCGGATATAATAAAACAGTTAAAAGGGGAAGAACTGGGCGATACGCTCCTTATCCCCTCGAATATGTTAAGGTTTGAGCGAGACCTCTTTTTAGACGATGTCTCGGTCTTAGACCTTGAAAAAGAATTTGGCGTAAAGGTTAGAATAACCGAGCCCGACGGCTATTCCTTTATCAAAGCCTTATCAGAATAAAAAAGAGAGGAAATATAAAATGGCGAAACCCGTTGTTGCCGTTGTAGGACGGCCTAATGTCGGAAAATCGACCCTCTTTAACAAACTTATAGGAAAAAGGATGTCAATAGTCGACGACACTCCAGGTGTTACCCGTGATAGAATTTATGGGGATGCCGAGTGGTGCGGTCACAAAATGATGCTTATTGACACGGGCGGAATTGAACACGGTACTGACGATGTAATTCTTGCGGGAATGCGAAATCAGGCAGAACTCGCAATTGAAATGGCTAATGTTATAATTTTCGTGGTCGATATCAAGTGCGGTGTTACCGCCTCCGACTCAGATGTTGCGGCAATGCTTCAAAAAAGCGGAAAGCCCGTTGTCCTTTGCGTCAACAAGTGCGACAGTCTTGGAAATCTCCCCCTTGAGTTTTATGAGTTTTATAATTTAGGGCTTGGCGACCCCGTTGCCGTCTCTTCGGTTCACGGTCACGGAACAGGCGACCTTCTTGACGAGGTTGTAAAATATCTTCCAAGCGCTTTAGATGATGAACTTGAAAGTGAAATTATCAATGTGGCGGTAATCGGCAAACCCAATGCGGGCAAATCTTCCCTTGTAAACGCCGTAACGGGCGAAGAAAGGGCAATAGTTTCGGATATTGCGGGAACAACCCGTGACGCTATAGATACTTTAGTTGAAAACAGTTTCGGCCGTTTTAATTTTACCGATACGGCGGGTCTTCGCCGAAAGAGTAAGGTCGACGATAAACTCGAAAAATATAGCGTACTTCGAGCCAGAATGGCGATTGAGCGAAGTGACGTCTGTGTAATTATGCTCGACGGAACCGACGGCTTTACCGAACAGGATTCAAAGGTTGCGGGTCTTGCTCTTGAAGAGGGAAAGGCTTGTATTATTGCGGTTAATAAATGGGATATCGTTGAAAAAGACGGAAGAACTATGGACTCTTACCGCAAAAGCCTTATGAAAGATTTCTCTTTTATGCCCTTTGCCCCGATAATCTTTATTTCGGCAAAAACGGGTCAGCGTCTTGACCGCCTTTTTGAACTTATTAAATATGTTCACGAGCAGAATACAATGCGTATTTCAACCGGCCGTCTTAACGACATTCTCGCCGAAGCAACTGCCCGAGTCCAACCCCCGACAGATAAGGGAAGAAGACTTAAAATTTATTATATGACCCAGGCATCTACAAAACCGCCAACCTTCGTGTGTTTCTGCAACCGAGCAGATTTGTTCCATTTTTCGTATCAGCGTTATCTTGAAAATCAGATACGCTCAACCTTCGGTTTAGAGGGTACACCAATTCGTTTTGTTATCAGAGAAAGAGGAGATAAATAAATGAGCCCAACCAGTATTTTAATTGCTATCGGAGTAATTGTTTTTGCCTATCTTATCGGCTCTGTCAGTTTTTCGGTAATCTTCTCTAAACTCTTTACCGGTAAAGATGTAAGGAATTCGGGAAGCGGAAATGCGGGAGCCACCAACGTTCTTCGCACTGCGGGAAAACTCCCCGCAATTCTGACCTTCGTTTGCGATGCACTTAAAGGCTTTGTTGCTTGTTTTGCGGGAAAAGCGGTCTTTTCTTATCTTTATTCTCTGCCCGAAACCTCAGATGTTTTCGCTCCAATGTACGGGGCATATATTTGCTGTATCGCTGTAATGCTCGGCCACATTTTCCCCGTATTTTTCGGTTTTAAAGGCGGAAAAGCCGTTGCTTGCAGTGTTGGCACCTTTGCCGTTTGCTGTCCCTTGGCAATCGTTTTAGGACTTTTGGTTTTCGTGCTTGGAGTTGTCTTTACTAAAATAGTGTCCTTAAGTTCAATACTTGCGACCGTAACGGTAATTTTGTCGGCAATTCTCTATTCGGTCTTCGGCCCCGAAACGATAGGAAACGCCTTTTTCCCCGCTGTAGACTATAATATTGTACCAACCGCTATACTCTCTGTTATTGCGGGGGCTATAGTAATTGTAAAGCATAAAAGCAATATAGTTCGGCTTTTAAACGGAACAGAAAAGAAAATTTCGTCTAAAAAGAAGGAGGCATAATGGCTAAAATAACCGTTCTCGGAGCAGGCGGGTGGGGCCTTGCCCTTGCGCTTACTCTTTTTGAAAATAAACATCAGGTTGCCGTTTGGTCGCCCTTTGCTCAAGAGGTTGAAAATCTAAACGCTACAAGAAAGAACGATAAACTCTTAAAGGGAATTACTATTCCAAAAGAAATTACCGTAACCGATGATATAACCGTATCTTCCGGTAGCGATATAACGGTTATAGCAACCCCGTCGTTTGCCGTTCGCCAAACTGCTAAAAGGCTTAAAGAGGTTGAAAACCACGGAATAGTTGTAAATGTTGCCAAGGGTTTTGAGGCCGATACAATGCTTCGTTTATCTGAGGTAATTAAAGAGGAACTGCCCTCTTCTTTTGTTGCGGTGCTTTCCGGGCCCTCCCACGCCGAAGAGGTTGCAAGAAAAATTCCAACAATGCTAACCGTTTCGGGAAGCGACCTTAATTCTCTTAAAACTGTTCAACAAATCTTCTCTAACAATTTCCTTAGAGTATATACCAATACCGATATTGTTGGTGTTGAACTTGGCGGAGCCCTTAAAAATATAATTGCCGTTGCGGCAGGTGTCTGTGACGGAATAGGCCTTGGCGACAACTCAAAAGCCGCCCTAATAACAAGGGGTCTTGCCGAAATGATAAGACTTGGTGAGTCTATGGGTGCAAATGCGTCAACCTTTTCTGGCCTTTCGGGAATAGGTGACCTTATTGTTACCTGCACCTCGGTACATAGCCGAAATCACCGTTTCGGCGAACTTGTAGGAAAGGGAATAAGCGTTAGCGAGGCTCTTGATACCGTAGGTACGGTAGAGGGTTATTTTGCCTGTAAAATGGCGTATAGCCTTGCTAAAAAACATAATATCGACGCCCCTATAATTCAGGTCTGCTACGAACTTCTTTATAACGGCTATTCGGTAAAAGATGTCGTAGAACCCCTTATGACTCGTCCTTTTAAAAACGAATAAAAAGCAAAAACCCGAAGACTTTAAGTCTTCGGGTTTTAAGTTATTGCTTATTTGTTGCGTAAACTTAGTTAGCGCGAACAACCTTGCCTGAACGAAGGCAACGGGTGCAGACATTGATTCTACGGGGTGAGCCGTTTACAATGGCCTTAACCTTTACAACATTGGGTTTCCAGGTTCTGTTGGTTCTTCTGTGAGAGTGAGAAACCTTAATGCCGAAAGCAATTTCCTTGCTGCAGATATCACATTTTGCCATGGACACTGCACCTCCTCTTCTTAGAGTTCTAATCAATAGCAAGGGTTATGATAACACAAAACATAAGAATTTGCAAGTCTTTTTTGAAAAAATTTATATATTTATTGTAAAAGTCTTGAAATTGTGTTAAAATGTCGAAAAAGGAAAGTAAAAGGCTTTCCAACCAAATTATATGAGGTGTATTTATGAAACGCGAAGGATATCTTTCCTGG
Source organism: Acutalibacteraceae bacterium (assembly GCA_045535275.1). Taxonomy (GTDB): domain Bacteria; phylum Bacillota; class Clostridia; order Oscillospirales; family Acutalibacteraceae; genus SFWF01. The sequence goes on along the minus strand of JAZSLH010000153.1, from coordinate 11,915 downwards.
GACGAATATTTTATGGGGGTTGCCGAACTTTCGGCAATGCGAAGCAAAGACCCGTCTACACAGGTGGGCGCTTGTATTGTAAGTCAGGATAATAAGATTTTATCGGTCGGCTATAACGGAATGCCCAAATCTTGTTCGGACGATGAGTTTCCTTGGGACCGTGAGGGCGGTGCTCTTGATACAAAATACTTCTTTGTTTGTCATGCCGAACTTAACGCAATTCTTAACTTCCGCGGTGGTTCACTCGAGGGCAGCAAGGTCTATACAACCCTTTTCCCCTGTAACGAATGTGCTAAGGCAATTATTCAGGCGGGCGTTTCCGAAATCATCTATAAAAGCGATAAATACGCCAACACCGAGTCAACTATTGCCTCAAAAATGATGTTCAAAGCGGCAGGAATTAAACTGACCCCTTATACCTTTGGCGATAAGGATATAGAGTTTAAACTTTAAAATCAAAAAGTTCTTCGGCGAACCAAACCTTGTTTACCGTAAAGGTTTTACCGTTTAGATAGTCTAAAATTCCGCCGTCGGTTTTAAAATTAAAGGTTAACTTATAGGAATAAAGGGCCTGTCTTGAAAAGCCAAGTTTCTTGTCATTTGCAAGTTTTCCGTACTTTCCGTCGCCAAGAAGCGGGTGACCGACTGACGCCATATGTGCTCTTATCTGATGGGTTCTTCCTGTTAGCAGGTCAACTTCAATTAGAGATAAATTATTTTTACTCTTAATAACTCGGTACCTTGTTTTTATGGTGAGATTGCCGTCCTGCTTTACCGATTTAAGATAAACCTTGTTTTTGCTTTCGTTTTTCTCTAAAAAGCCCTCAAGGGTTGCCTCTCTTTTTTCGGGAACTCCGTGAATAACGGCTAAATACTGCTTGTCAATCTCTCTTTCTTTTATCTTTTCGCAAAGAATTTTAAGCGCCTGTGCATTTTTGGCGGCTATTACAATTCCGCCTGTTCCTCGGTCAATGCGGTTTGCAAGTGACGGCTTAAAACTGTTTTCCTCTTCGGGACGAAATTCGCCTTTGTCATAAAGATAGTGCTGAATACGGCCGATAAGGGTGTCGGAGTATTCTTTATCATCGGGGTGTACAAGCACCCCTTGTTTTTTGTCTACAAGAATGATGTTCTCGTCTTCATAAACAATATCAAGTTTAACAGGTGCCGATAAAAAGTCGTATTTCGGGTCGCCTTTTTCAAAAAACTCGTCCTTAATCCAAGCCTCTATTATATCTCCGAGTTCAAGTTTAGTTGAAATTTCGGCGCGTTTGCCGTTAACCTTAATGTGTTTTGTGCGAATAAATTTATACATAAGTGAGTTAGGAAGACCGGGCATAGCCTTTTGAATAAACTTATCAAGACGCTTTCCCGCGTCATTTTTTCCAACCGTAAAACTTTTCATATATAAACTCCATTTATAAGATACATATACTATAACATATTTTTCTGCTTTTTGGAAGAGGAGGAACAAACTTGTCCGAAAATATTCATGCAGGTCATAGAAACCGCCTTAAAGAAGAAATTCTTTCGGCTGATATAACCGACCTTAAACCGCCCGAAAAACTTCTTGAAATGTTGCTTTTTTACGGAATACCTCAAAAGGATACGGCGGGAATTGCGAGGGAACTTATAAAGACTTTCGAGGATTTCAGCGGAGTGCTTGACGCCGATATTGAAGACCTTGTAAAAATAAAGGGTATGACAAGAAATGCTGCAAGTCTTATAAAACTTATGCGACCCGTCGGCAGAACCTATATTCTCAGCAAATTCAGCGAAAAAGAAACCCTTAAAAATCACGAAGAAATTGGAAATTATATACTTACAAGGTACTATTCTTTAAACCGTGAATGTTTTTCGCTTCTCTGCCTTAACCGACTTGGTAAGGTTATCTCTTTTGAAATAATAATGAGCGGTAATGTCGACTCGGTCGGTGTGAGTATTCGAACAATACTTGAAAAGGTAATGAAAAGCGAGGCAACGGCGGTCGTTATAGCCCATAATCATCCGGGCGGAGTCGCTCTGCCCTCCTATCAGGATATTGAGATTACCAAATCAATAAAACAATCTCTCGATATAATTTCCGTAAATCTTGTCGACCATATTATAGTTGGTGATGCCGACTATGTGTCAATGGCAAGTTCACGAGAGTTTTCTTATCTTTTTAAAACCGAATAAATAAAGCAAAAACGGCCATACTTATCATAGAACTCTATGAAAGGATGGCCGTTTATGATAGAACAGGATACAATTAAACTGCTCAGAGAATGTGATGCAGGGGTAAAAATGGGAACCGAGTCGATAGAAGATGTAATTGATAAGGTAAAGTCGTCTTCCCTTAGAAAATACCTTTCCGACTGCAAGGTTGAACACGAAAAACTCAACACCGAAATTCAGAATTTGCTGGATAAATATAAGGATGAAGGTAAAGACCCCAATCCTATCGCAAAGGGAATGTCTTGGATGAAGACAAATATGAAACTTGCTATGGATAGTACCGACGAAACCATTGCCGACCTTATGACCGACGGTTGCAATATGGGTGTAAAGTCTTTAAATCGTTACCTTAACGAGTATGAAGCCGCCGATGAGGTTTCAAAAGATATCTGCAAACGCCTTATAAATTTAGAAGAGCGACTCGCCGAAGACATCAGAAAATACCTGTAAAAAGACGCCCGTCAGGGCGTTTTTTATGTTTCGGTTGCAACCAAAAAATCATACTGTTTTGCAATTTCGTTCCAGGTAACTGCCGAAACCGCACCGCTGGGTTCAAGCCCGAACAAACGCTGAAAGGTCTGAACCGCGTTTTCGGTCTGCTCCCCGAAATATCCCGTAACCGGAATTTTGGGTATATCATTTATATAGTCTGCAATAAAACTCAAATAAGTCTGAAGGTCTTCTACCGCCTGACCCCTCATTCCCTCACTTAAAACATATCCGGGGTATAGTTTTGCGCTTACTCCGTAAAAATCAGAGGGAATAGCACTGACAGTATTTATATAAACCTCGCTTAACTTGTTCCAGGTTTCTCTGCCGACAATACCGTCGGGAATAAGCCCGTAAAACTCCTGAAAGGCTCTGACCGCATCTGCCGTTGTGCTGTCATAAATTCCCGTAATCGGTACAATGCTAAAAACCCCGTTAAAATAAGCGATAACGCTTAAATAATACTGAATAAGCCGAACGGGAGTACCGGTTGAGCCAATCTGTAAAAGGTCCTCATAAGGCACTTGAGCCTCTTGTAAAGTAACCCCCTCGCTTATAAGTTCGGATAGGTTTTTAACCCCGACATAATAGCGTTTAATTCGGTACCAGGTGGCTTTGTCAACCTCGCCCGTCTGATTAAGGTTAAAAATTTGCTGAAAACTTCTGACCGCCGCCTCGGTTTGTGTGCCGAAAACGCCGTTTGGGTCGTCAATGTTTGGAATAGCGGGATAATTTCTCCTTATTCTGTTAAGTTCGTCCTGAATAGTTTCAACATCGTTTCCTGAGTCGCCTATTCTCAGAGGGGTCCCGGGGTACGACTCGGGTATATCCTCAACCGGAGCGTCGTTTATTATGTCTATATCCTCGCCGTAATATCTCTGTAAAATCTGGTAGGGGGTAAGCCCCGAATTTGCAAGGTCAACCGTACCCCACTGGGAAAGTCCCGCACAGGTCGATGTTGTCCCGTTACAAAACTGTGTAAAAAGGGGATTAACCGTTCCTTGCCGTACTACATAGTCGTTAAAAAGGTCGTCAACTATATTGCTTATGTTCTCAAAAATATCTCGGTCTTTAACAAAAGCCTGGTCAAATGCGGTTGAATTTGTAATATCAAAATCATATCCGCGGGAGGGGTACCACTCGTTATAAATTCGGTTCAGTGCATAGGTCGTAATAGCGTAAATGTTCGCCCGAAGAGCATTTTCAGGCCAGTTAGGATATATCTCACTCGATGCAACATTTTTAACATAATCGGCAAAAGGAACGGTTACATTTTGTGCCGAAGAATCGGGCGGACCCAAATGGACCGTAATATTTTCGGGTATGGTCTGAATCGGCATATAAAAACCCCCTATAAAGTATAGTTTTCAAACTCGTCTATAATTATAGGACGGTTCTGCTCAATCTGACTGGTCATCGGTTCAAGATTTATATTCTGAACAGAGGTAATTTTATCAAATACCGCAACATTATAGTTTAAGTTGGTTTTAAACCCGTCCTCGACAGTTCGGATATTATAGTAGGAATAAGGTCGCTCGGTAGGGTCGGGGGTCTGGGTGTAAACAGAAGAGGGTGCCTCAAGGGGAATGGGCGGAGTTTTACCGCTTCTATCGGTTACCTCTTCGGCAATAACGGTCATATTATCTTCGCTTCCCGTAAATACCGTAACTTTAGCCCCATTTATCGGGTAAAGACCCCTGACTGATGTGACATTTACAATAAGATATCCCAAACCCGTCATATTCTCACTGTTTTCGTCAGCGTCGGTGACTTTAGTAACGGTTGGAAGGCTGTTTTGTGTGGGAAGTGTGGCTGCCGCTTTCATGGTTCTCATTTCTTTTATGTATTTGTCAAATAAAGATTTGTCCATAGTTTTTCTCCTTTGAAAAAGATTCATAACATATAATATGCACAAAATCTCAGAATAGTTCCAAACTTCAAAGCAAATAATAACTGTGGTGAAGAATATGGAAAATAAATATTTTTTAGGTAGTTTATCCGATAACATAAAAATTATAGAAGAACTGTTTAGGGGCGACTCAATACTTCGTAAAAGAGAGTTTAGTTTTTGCGGGGTTAAAGCCTGTCTTTTTTATTTTGACGGTATGGTAAGTGTCGAACTCATAAATGAATCAATAATAAAACCTCTGGCTATTGCCGAGAGAGTCCAAAGCGAAGAGCCTATCGCGGATTTTATCTGCGAAAAAGTGCTCTTTGCAAGTGAAATAAAAAAGACCTCTGTTATATCGGAGGCGGTTTCTTCTCTGCTTTACGGAGATACCCTTATTCTTCTTGAAAAAAGTCATACCGCTATAACCGTAAACAGTAAAGGTTGGCGTACAAGAGGAATTTCAGAACCCGAAAACGAAAGGGTTATAGAAGGTCCGAGAGAAGGCTTCGACGAAGCGGCAATGTTTAATGTCGCAATGATTAGAAGACGGCTTCAAACCCCTGATTTTACTGCCGAAATTACCCGAATAGGCAGAAAAACCAATACTATTATTTTTATCTGTTATTTAAAATCTCTCGTAAACCGAGAAACATTAAGAGAACTGAAAATGCGACTTTCGAAAATCGATATAGATTCAATTTTGGATTCCCACTATATTACCGAGCAGATAAGAGATAATAGAAATTCTCTTTTTAAAACGGTCGGAACAACCGAAAGGCCCGATGTGGTTGCTGCAAGACTGCTTGAGGGAAGAATTGCTCTTGTAGTAGATGCAACCCCCGTTGTAATAACCGTTCCTTATCTTTTTTCTGAAAATTTTCAGTCGGACGAGGATTATTATACGGGTTATCTTATTGCGTCGGCAGGAAGACTTATGAGAATTCTTGCCTTTTTTCTTTCGGTAACCGTCCCCGCCCTTTATATAGCCTTTACGACCCATCATTTTCAGTTTCTTCCCGCCGCCTTTGCCCAAACCGTTTCGGTTGCCCGTGAGGGAGTTCCTTTTTCATCCTTGGTCGAAGGACTTTTGCTCTGCCTTATCTTTGAAATTTTAAGGGAAACGGGGGTTCGTATGCCTCAAAGCGTCGGCCACGCTCTTAGTATAGTAGGTGGTCTTGTAGTCGGTCAGGCAGCGGTTGAAGCAAGAATAATAAGTGCCCCAATGCTTATTGCGGTTGCCCTTGCAGGCATCTGCGGACTTATGGTGCCCCGCCTTCGCTCAGCCGTATTTTATCTTCGCTTTGCATTTATTCTCATTTCGGCTCTGCTCGGTTTTTACGGAATACTATTTTTATGGACGGCGGTTTTAATTCGTATTCTAACCCTTAAATCAATGGGTGTTGACGCCACCCTCTCGCTTAACAACCCAACCCTTCAAAGTTTTAAAGATGTTTTTGTAAGGGCTAGTTGGACAAAAATGATAACACGCCCACAAATTCAGAAAAATAATAAGATAAGGAAGAAAATATGAAAAAAACAGTTGTATTCTTATGTCTTCTGCTTCTTTGCGGATGCTCATATACCGAACCTGATGCAGTGTTTACCGTTTCCGCCGTAGGCTTTTCGGCAGAAAACGGTCAAATGGTTGCCTATGTTCAGTTTCTTGACACTTTAGATGAAAAAAGTTCCGGGGACACCTCCGCATTTACCGTAAAGGGTAGGGGAGATAGCGAGAAAGAGGCGATAGATGATGTCAGAACAAAACTCTCAAAAAAACCCTCATTTTCCCACTGTCGCATTATAGCGGTAAGCAACCGACTGAATCTTTCTGACCTCGGTGCTGTTCTTGGACTTTGTAGCGACCTTGGCGTTCCGCTTAGAGCACCGGTTATTTGCTGCAACAAAATAAACCAACTGTTTGAGAGCAAGTCGCTCTCTTCAGGACAAGAAATAGAGGGACTTATCCGCCAGAATGCCGAGTATTTTGGATACGGAGGGCATACCGCCTTGTTTGAAATTCAAACCGCTCTGCTTGTAAACGAAGGTAAATTCGGTCTTCCTATTTTAAACGCCGACAGCGATAGTGTTTCGGTAGATGGGCTTTATTACTTTACAGGAGGACTTGCTTTGATTGGAGGGGAGCAAAATGCCACAGTCAATAGATAACCGCCGATTTTTCACACTTTCGTCGGTTGCCGTAATAGGAGATATGCTTCTGCTCTTTTCGTTTACCGAAAATACTGCGGACGATATTATAGGACTTTCACTTTCTGCTCTTTTATCGGCGTTTTTAGCAGTTTTTTTAAAATGGGTCTCCAAACTTTTGCTTAAAAGCAAACTTCTTAATAATGGAGCGTTTTTTGGGACGGTGTGTGTGGCTTTAAGTTTTGTGCTTTTAGCAACGGCGCTTTTTTGCATATACAACTTTTCAAACTATGCCTCAAATGTAATGCTTGATACAAAGGAACCTTTTATAGCATTTATAACTATTTCGTTACTGGCAGTAATTTTGGGGTTTTCAAAAATAGATACTTTGCTTAAACTCGCCCTTTTGCTCTTCTCTATAGTTTCTTTGCTTATTGTTCTTATGTTTTGTTTCTCTGTTTCGTTTATGGAAATAAAATATCTGATTCCTTATAAAACACCGACCTTTAGCGGCTCCTTTTCTGCCTTTTTTTCAAGTTTTCCCGTTTTTGTTTCAACCGCTATCCCCTTAACTATTATCGGAAGCAAGGTTAAGAAAGGATATTTCGCTCTTTCCTATGCAGTAGGAACATCTCTTGTAATTCTCGCCTTTATAAACATTCTTTTAGTCTTCGGAAGTGAATTTGCCGCAACCCTTAACTTTCCTTATTCTAAAGCGGTATCAACCGCAGCACTCGGTCATATTTTCTCAAGGCTTGATGTTTTTTTATATGCGGTTTGCTTTTTCACCTGTCTTATTAAGGCGTCGGTTTGTCTGTCGGCTTTTTCGTCTGTTACCTCAAAACTTATAAATAAAATATTATTGGAAAAAAATTAATATTTTTATTGAAAAGAAGAAAAAGTTGTGGTAATATTATGGTATAAACCGCAAAGTCGTAGAATAGATTTTGTGCATTTTGTCGAAAAACGGGTGGTTTCTGTAAAAGAAGCAGTTATAGTCTACCGCCCGTTTACACAATATCCGAAAGGGGCGCTTCTTTTGAAAGACTACAAAGCAAAAAATATTAGAAACGTTGTTTTCTCCGGCCATGCTTCGTCGGGAAAAACCTCTCTTGTTGAGGCGGCTTATTTTATTACAGGTAAGGCCGACCGACTTGGCACTATAGCAGAGGGCAATACTGTTTCCGATTTTGACCCTGAAGAAATCCGCAGGAAATCGAGCGTTTCGGCTTCAATTATCCCTTGCGAATGGAAAGATGTAAAACTGAATATTATTGATACTCCCGGTCAGTTTGACTTTTCGGCGTCGGTAAGCGAGGGCTTCCGTGCCGCAGGAAGTTCGGTAATTGTAATTTCGGGTAAAAGCGGAGTTTCGGTAGGTGCAAAGAAAGCCTTTGACGCCGCAACCAAAAAAGGTATTGCAAAGATATTTTTTGTTAATAAAATCGACCACGAACATGCCGATTTTTATAAGGTCTTCGAAGACTTAAAAGCAACCTTTGGTCCAATGGTTTGTCCTATCGTTGTACCTTATGTGGTTGAAAATAAGGTTCAGTGTTACATAAATCTAATTGAATACAGAGCATATTCTTATGAAAACGGAAAGGCAACCGCAGTTGCTATGCCTGATATGGGCCACCGCCTTGAAGGTCTTCGTACCGCAATAAACGAAGCCGTTGCCGAAACAAGCGAAGAACTAATGGAAAAATATTTCTCGGGTGAGGAATTTACTCCCGATGAACTTATAATGGGTCTTGCTACGGGTGTTCGCCGAGGCGAAATTGCCCCCGTTTTCTGCGGAAGTGCTGCTGAAATTCAGGCAATAGACCAACTCTTAAACGGACTTATCTGGCTTGCCCCCTGGGCAGAAACTGTTGCTGGTGAGGTTGGAGTTGACAATAACGGAAACGAGATTGAACTCACCGTCAGTGACGACGCCCAGACCGCCGCAATCGTTTTCAAAACGGTTGTAGACCCCTTTGTAGGAAAACTTGTTTACTTTAAGGTTGTAAGCGGTAAGGTTACTTCGGATATGACTCTGCTTAATATGAGAACGGGCGCTAATGAGCGTATTGGCAAACTTTATTTTGTCTGCGGTAAAAAACAGGTTGAAACTTCTTGTGTTTATGCGGGCGATATCGGTGCGGTTGCAAAACTGAATGCTACCGGAACGGGTGATACCCTCTGTTCACCTGCCCGTCCTGTCCGTCTTCCCGAAATTTCCTATGAACTGCCCAACTATAAAATGGCTGTTCGTCCGAAAAACAAGGGAGAGGAAGAAAAACTTGCCGCCGGCCTTATGCGTCTTGCCGAAGAAGACCCGACAATTACTCTTAAAAATAATGATGCAACGGGAGAACTCGTTCTTTCGGGTCTTGGTGAACAACATCTTGACACCGTTGCAAATAAGTTAAAGGCTAAATTCGGCGTAGAGGTTGTTTTTGAAGCCCCCAAGGTTGCCTACCGTGAAACAATTCGCAAAAAGGCAAAAGCCCAGGGTAGACATAAGAAACAGTCGGGCGGTCACGGTCAGTTTGGCGACGTTTGGATTGAGTTTGAACCCAGCGACTGCGACGGACTCGAATTCGCCGAAACGGTATTCGGAGGAGCCGTTCCCAAAAACTATTTCCCCGCCGTTGAAAAAGGCCTTTTAGAATCTGCTATGACCGGTGTTCTTGCCGGTTACCCAATGGTAGGCGTTAAAGCAACCCTGACAGATGGTTCCTACCACCCCGTAGACTCTTCTGAACTTGCCTTTAAAACCGCCGCTTCTCTTGCTTTTAAAGCGGGTATACCTCAGGCAAATCCCGTTTTGCTTGAGCCCGTTGTAACTTTAGTGGCTACTATTCCTTCCGATAATTCGGGAGATATAATGGGTGATATTACCAAGCGTCGAGGCAGAGTTCTCGGAATGGACCCCGACGGAAAACTTATGATAATTACCGCCGAAGTCCCCGAAAGTGAACTTGCCGACTTCCCGACAGTTCTTCGTTCGGTAACAAGGGGAGTTGGTTCTTTCTATACCGAGTTTGCAAGGTATGAAGAAGTACCCTCGGCAATTGCTCAAAAAATAATTGCCGAAAGCAAGGCAGAATAATAAACGTCAAAACCCGTGATGACTTCATCACGGGTTTTTTGTTTTTATTTGAATAAATTTGTAAGAAAATGTTAAACAATTGGGAATAATCTCTAATTGTTGTTGAAAATTTAAAGAATTGTGCTATAATATTAGCAGAAAGTCATATTCTATTTATGAATAGATTTTAGTCTGACAGGGGGTCAGGAAATGTATATACCTTTTTCACCGCCCGATATGACCGAAAAAGAGGCCGACTTTGTTAGAGAAACCATTCTCTCGGGTTGGATTACTACGGGTCCTAAGGCGGTAGAATTTGAAAATAAAATAGCCGAGTTCTGCGGTACAGATAAGGCTGTCTGCCTGAATTCCGCTACTGCGGCTTTAGAACTTACTCTTCGTGTTTTAGGGATAGGAAAGGGTGACGAGGTAATTGTACCTGCCTATACCTATACCGCTTCTTGCAGCGTTATCTGTCATGTTGGAGCAACTCCCGTTATGGTTGATTCAAGCCGTGACAGTTTCGAAATGGACTACGCTAAAATGGAAGAGGCAATTACCGAAAAAACTAAGGCTATAATTGCGGTTGATTTAGGCGGAGTAATTTGCGACTACGACCGAATTTTTAAAGCGGTTGAGAATAAAAAATCACTTTTTAAGGCAACTCCCGGTCTTCAGCAGATTTTCGGCAGAATAGCCGTTATTGCCGACTGTGCTCACGGTTTCGGTGCTAGAAGAAAGGGTCAGAATGCGGGTCAAATTGCCGACCTTACCGCCTTCTCGTTCCACGCTGTTAAAAATCTCACTACCGCCGAAGGCGGTGCGGTTACCTGGCGTAATATAAAGGATATTGATAATAACCTTTTGTATAATGAGTATCGAATGATGTCCCTTCACGGACAGACAAAATCTGCTCTTAATAAAAACAAGCCGGGTTCTTGGGAATACGATATAATTGCGCCTTGTTATAAGTGTAATATGACCGATATTGCCGCCGCAATAGGAATTGTTCAACTTGAGCGTTATAAAGAAATGCTTGACCGCCGCCACTCTATTATCGAGATGTATAATAAGGCGTTTGAAAAACTGAATGTAAAGGTTTTAAACCATAAAAGTGATGACCATACTTCAAGCGGACACCTTTATGCCGTTAATATAAACGGTGCGGACCTTAAAATCAGAAACCTCATAATTGAAAAAATGGCGGAAAAACAAATTGCCTGTAATGTTCATTATAAACCTCTTCCAATGCTAACGGCTTATAAAAATTTAGGGTTTAATATTGAAGATTATCCAAACGCTTACGCCCACTATGAAAATGAAATAACCCTGCCCCTTTACAGCCGTCTGACCGATGAACAGGTAGAGTTTATAATTCAAAACTTCATTTCCTGCGTGGAGGAGTTCAGATGACAAAATGGGAAAAACTCCCAGTCTATATGCAAAACGAGGCGGTTCGCCCGTATTTTGAGGTATTAAAGCGTAAACACTTTACCCGTTTTTTAAAACGCACTTTTGATATTTTTGCGTCTGGCACCCTCATATTGTTGCTTTCTCCTATAATGCTTTTTGTGGCAATCTGGATTAAACTTGACTCAAAAGGTCCCGTTTTTTATAAGAGTTTAAGGGTAACGGCAAACGGAAAAGACTTTAAAATTTTAAAGTTTCGTACAATGATTGTTGATGCCGATAAAAAAGGTTCGCTTATAACCGTTTCGGGTGACGATAGAATAACTCGGGTCGGCAAAAAAATCCGACATTCAAGGCTGGACGAAATTCCGCAACTTTTTAATATTTTTATAGGACAGATGAGTTTTGTCGGAACCCGTCCGGAAGTCCGCCGTTATGTTGATGCCTATACCCCTGAAATGTATGCAACCTTGCTTCTTAAAGCGGGTGTAACCTCAAAAGCGAGTATTGCCTTTCGTGACGAAGACGAAAAAATGGCTTCGCTAATACAGTCGGGTCTGTCGGTAGATGAGGCGTATATAAATCATATCCTCCCCGAAAAGATGAAATATAATCTTGAATACACTAGAAACTTTAATCTTTTTTCTGATATCATAACCTGTGTTAAAACGGTTATTTAAGCAGTTG
>JAZSLH010000008.1:0-3663 GCA_045535275.1 Acutalibacteraceae bacterium | reverse complement strand
AAAACCGTCTATTTCAGGAATTGCTCTGGAAATAATTATGCTCATAGCGTAGGGCATAAAATTTGTCCTTAGCGTTTCGGTTATAGACTGGTCAACAACACTACCCGCACCCGCAATATAAGCATCGGGTTTTTCGGTAGTTTTAACTATTTCATTCTTTTTCTTTCTTGGAGCCATTTTTTCCTCCGTTAACTTACATCGACATCATCGATATAGAGATATCCGTTTTCGGAAATATATTCTTTTCTTCCCTGAAGATTATCGCCAAGGAGCATATCAAACATCATAGAAGTCTGCTCCGCGTCTTCGGGAAGCACCCTGATAAGACGGCGGGTTTCGGGATTCATTGTAGTTAGGTTCATCATATCGGGTTGGTTTTCGCCGAGTCCTTTAGAACGCTGAATAGTATATTTTTGTCCCTCAATCATTTCAAGGATATCGGCTTTTTCTTTTTCGTCGTAGGCGAAGTAAGGCTTTTCTTTAGTATTTATTTCATAAAGCGGAGTTTCGGCAATAAAGACCTTTCCCTCGCTTATTAAGGTAGGCATAAGCCGATAAATCATAGTCAGAATAAGGGTTCTGATATGGAAACCGTCGACATCGGCATCTGTACATATTATTACCTTATTCCAACGCAGATTTTCAAGACTAAAGGTTGAAAGGTCTTTGTTTGCCTTTGACTTAACCTCTACTCCACAGCCGAGCACTCTGATAAGGTCGGTAATTATTTCGCTTTTAAAGATTTTGTCATATTCAGATTTAAGACAATTAAGGATTTTACCTCTAACGGGCATAATTGCCTGGAAATTCGCGTCACGGGCAAGTTTACAAGAACCGAGAGCCGAATCACCCTCAACTATAAAGACTTCGCGCTCTAGCGGGTCTTTGCTTCGGCAGTCGACAAACTTTTGAACGCGGTTAACCATATCAGAACCTTTTGTCTGAAGAGTGTTCTTTATGTTTATGCGTTCCTTTTCGCTTCGCTCACGGCTTCGCTTATTTATAAGCACCTGTTCAGCAATTTTATCCGCTTCTGCTTTATTTTCGATAAAATAAATTTCAAGTTGGTGTTTAAAAAAGTCGGTCATTGCTTCCTGAATAAACTTATTGGTTATTGATTTTTTAGTTTGGTTTTCGTAGGAAGTCAGTGTTGAAAAAGAGGAAATTACAAGAGCAAGACATTCTTCTACATCTTGGAAAGTGATTTTACTTTCGTTTTTGGAATATTTATTTTGCTGTTTAATGTAGGCGTCAATCTGATAAACAAAAGCGTTTCTTACCGCTTTTTCAGGAGCACCGCCGTGTTCAAGCCAACTTGAGTTGTGGTAATACTCCTTAATCTGCTTTTTGTTTGAGAAACAGACAGCGGCATTTATTTTAACCTTATATTCGGGCTTGTCCTCGCGGTCTCTTCCCTTTCGTTCTGTTTGCCAGGTTTGAACCGAGGTCAGTATATCTTCACCCGTTATCTCATTAATATAGTCGGTAATACCATTTTTATAGCAGATTTCGGTTTCGACAAATTTAGCACCTTGTTGCTCACGGAAGATGAAAACGATTCCGGCATTTACAACAGCCTGTCGGCGAAGAACATCAATAAAGTATTCCGAGGGAATATTTATATCGGTAAAGACCTTAAGGTCGGGTTTCCACTTGATTTTAGTTCCCGTATCTTTTCCCGTATAAACCTCTTTTGAAAGACCGCCTATGTTGAATCCCTTTTCAAAGTGAAGATTATACTTATAACCGTCACGCTTAATTTCAACATCCATATATTCCGAAGAAAATTGGGTTGAAGCAAGGCCTAAACCGTTAAGACCGATTGAATACTCATAGTCTCCGCCGCTATTGGTATCGTATTTACCGCCGGCATATAGTTTTTCGAAAAGAAGAACATAGTTATACTGTTGCTCTTTATTGTTAAAATCAACGGGGGCACCACGGCCAAAATCCTGAACCTCAACCGAATGGTCAGCAAAACTGGTTACAACAATCTTTTTGCCGTAACCCTCTCTGGCTTCGTCAATAGAGTTTGAAATAATTTCAAAAACAGAATGTTCACAACCTTCAAGACCGTCCGAGCCAAAAATAACTGCAGGACGCAGACGAACCTGGTCGGGACCTTTAAGTTGAGTTATACTGTCATTTCCGTATTCCTTTACAGTTTTTGCCACAAACATTACTCCTTGTACATAGTTAAGGTTATTATACACCATATATGGTGTTTTAGTCAAGTTATACTGTATAATTTTTCCGTTTTTTATTACAGGTTTTTATTATTAAAAATAGAAAAAGCGGTACGCTTAAAGAGCGTACCGCTGATAAGGTTTACGATATTAAATTCTGATATAGATTGAGGGGTCAACACGGTTTCCGTTAATGATAACTTCAAAATGAAGATGAGGTCCTGTAGAACGGCCGGTATTTCCCGAAAGGGCAATAAGTTGACCTGCCGAAACGGTTTGGCCTACCGATACAACATTTCTTTTGTTGTGAGCGTATTTGGTCTTAACTCCGTTGCCGTGGTCTATAGTAACATACCAACCGTAGTCGCTTCTATAACCTTGCTCAACGACAGTTCCGCCTTTTACCGCAACAACCTGGGTTCCTTCGGGTACGCCGATATCGACACCCTTATGTCCTCTTCCGTCGCCCCAGTAAGAAGTGATAACTCCGCGGATTGCTAAAGGCCATTTAAAGCCCGAAGCAGATGCGTTTTGTGGAGTTCCGGTTACATAAACATTCTTTGTTCCCACAACAATTACTTCGTTGATAGGATATTTAAGAATTGTTTCTTCAACTTCGGGTTCCGACGAAACCTTACCGTTAAGATAGGTTACGGTTTCAACCCTTTTGCTTTCTCCGTTAACACCTTTTGAAATAACCTTTGAATAACCTGCATTTTTAGAGGTATCTTTTCTTGTCTGGGTATCATAACTAACGGTTAAAATGGTTGTTTTTGTTGCAACAGTAACAACATCAAGATTATTTATTTGAGTGACTGCATCTTCATCAGAAGAAAGAGTATCAATATGGAAATAGGCAGGAGTAATGCTTAAGTCACTTGCAAATTTGCTTTCGCATTCTACCCCTTTAATATTGAAAGAGGCAAGGCGGGTATCTACCGCAGTTTGAACGGCAGTTATGTCTTCAATATTGGCAACGCACTCTCCGTCTAATAAAACCGAATATCCGTAACAGACATCAGACGCATTATCAAGAATAATTGAACAAACCTTTTGTACGCTGTCATTCTTTCCGCCTACGCTAAGTACGGGAACCAGACTGGTTTGGTTTTCTTTGAGTTCTTCAATTCCAACAGTTTTACAAGCCAACTCCATTGCCTGCTCATAAACCGAAGGACTTTCAACGTTTGCAAGAACTTCACCGTTACTTTTAACATTGAAGGTGAGTTTGACGCCAGAAGAAACTACAGAAACTATAATAAGAATAATTGCTGCAAGAGCAAAAGCAAGTATTCTGTAAAGTTTTCTGACATTCTTTACTTTCTCAATAAATGAGATGACTGCATCTTGTATAACTATCAATCCTTCCAAAAAGGTTACATGTTTGTAATAAGCACAATAACTATTATACCTAAAAGTTACAAAATTGCAACCTTTTAGATACTAATGTAACCAATTTTAGTTAGAATTAACAATA
>JAZSLH010000143.1:0-8027 GCA_045535275.1 Acutalibacteraceae bacterium | reverse complement strand
GCGAGTTATGTGCCATTTTCTCGATAATTCACTTATGGTTTTCTAAGTATACGGGTGGTTAAAGTGTTCGGGAAATTTAAAACCTACAATATACCCGAGTTCGATTGCCATTTCCGATTAAACCGCGAAATCAAAATAAATTTGAAAGCCAAAAAAGATTATTCCAAGCCAAGCAGAAAGCATATTTTCAGACGAATATACATTTGATGAAAACTGTTCATAAAAAGAGCCCGCTGCATTTGCAAGTAATACCTTTTTAGCAAGACCGCAAATAAACCGAACAACACCTTTTGCTGCTTTGTCAAATGAGTGAGTTCTGACTCTCAGGTCAGCGTCAACATCACTGTATCTTACAATAGGTCCTGCGATAAGTTGCGGAAACATTGTCACATACGAGCCAAAAGAGAATATATTCTTCTGCAATTTTGCCTTACCCATATAAATATCAAGCGTGTAAGACATTGTTTGAAAAGTATAAAAAGAAATGCCGACCGGCAGTGCAATTCCGAGAGGTTTAAGGGACGAAAAAGCAGGAATAAGGGCTAAACTTTCAATAACAAAATCAAAATATTTAAAGAAGAATAACAGACTTAAATTAATTACTACGCTAGCAATCATTGCGACCTTAGCCTTTTGCAGATTATTTTCACGATTTAATGCAACAATATAGCCACAAGTATAATCAACTACTATTGAAAATATCATTATAAAAATATATAGCGGTTCAGACCAACCGTAAAATATTAAACTTACTAAAAGTAATGCCAAATTTCTAATCCAAAGTTTATGAGCAGGGATTATAAAATAGATTAACAGACATACGGGGATATATAAATATAGAAACTCAAGCGATGAAAAAATCATAAAATCTCCCCTTTTTGAAGATTATAGCACACATAAAAAACATAGTCAATAAATGGAAAAGATAAAAACAAAGCACCCAAGAAATATTTCTTGGGTGCTTAAAATTATATTCTTTTGCTGATGATAGGGTCAAAGTGGGCTTTAAATTCGGTAAAGCGTCCCTCGTTAAGTGCCTTTCTTATTTCTTCCATAAGGGTGTTATAGAACCACAGATTATGCATTACAAGAAGCCGTTGAGAAAGCATTTCGGTGCTTCGAAGAAGGTGACGCAGATAGGCTCTGCTATATCTTCGGCAAACGGGACAACCGCAGTTTTCATCAATAGGACGCATATCTGAGGCGTACTTATTGTTGTTTATATTTATAATTCCGTTCCATGTAAACAGATGTCCGTGACGGGCATTACGGGAAGGCATTACACAGTCAAAAAGGTCAACTCCCCTTTCGACTCCGTTAAGAATATTAGACGGAGTTCCTACTCCCATAAGATAACGAATTTTATTTTTTGGCATATATGGTTCAACATCTTCGATAACCTTATACATAACCTCAGCGGGTTCGCCAACGGCAAGACCACCGATAGCGTAGCCGTCAAGGTCAAGTTCGGCAATTTCTTTCATATGCTCAATTCTAAGGTCTGAGTAGGTACAGCCTTGATTTATTCCAAACAACATTTGTTTTGGGTTGACCGTATCGGGTAAGGAGTTCAGTTCAGCCATTTTGTCTTTGCAGCGCTTAAGCCAACGGGTTGTTCTTGCACAAGATTCTTTAGCATAGTTATATTCGGCAGGATTTTCAACACATTCGTCAAACGCCATTGCGATAGTTGAACCTAAATTTGACTGAATCTGCATACTTTCTTCGGGACCCATAAATATTTTTCTACCATCGACATGGGAAGAAAAAGTAACGCCCTCCTCTTTTATCTTTCGAAGCGAGGCGAGAGAAAAGACCTGAAACCCACCGCTATCGGTTAAAATTGGTCCCTCCCAAGTAGTAAACTTATGTAGCCCTCCACATTCTCTTATAAGACTGTCACCCGGACGGACGTGCAAATGGTAAGTGTTAGAAAGCATTACCTGACAGTGAAGTTCTTTTAGGTCCTCAGCAGAAACGGCACCTTTTATTGCACCGCAGGTTGCAACATTCATAAAAGCGGGAGTCTGAACTGTTCCATGAACGGTTTCAAAGGTTGCCCTTCTTGCTCTTCCTTCGGTTTTAAGTAAAGTAAATTTTGATTTTTCCATTTTTTCTCCTAAACAATTAACATAGCGTCGCCAAAACTGAAAAAGCGGTATTTTTCATTTACGGCGGTATTATAAGCAGACATTGTATTCTCATAACCAGCAAAAGCAGATACGAGCATTATAAGGGTGCTTTCGGGCAAGTGAAAATTAGTAATAAGTGCGTCCATACAGCCAAACTTATAACCGGGATATATAAAGATATCGGTATCACCCTGACATTCTTTTATGCAGCCGTATTTTTTAAACGCACTCTCAAGTGTTCGGCAACTCGTTGTTCCAACACAAACAACCCGTCCGCCTTCAGATTTTGTTTTATTTATAAGGTCAGCTGTTTGACTTGGAATAATATAATGTTCGCAGTGCATTTTATGGTCTTTAATGTCTTCGGCTTTAACAGGTCTAAACGTTCCAAGGCCAACATGTAGAGTAACATAACCGATATTTATACCGTTTTCCTTTAATTTGGACAGCATTTCGTCGGTAAAATGAAGACCAGCCGTTGGGGCGGCAGCCGAGCCGAGTTCTTTTGAGTAAACAGTTTGATAGCGTTCTTTATTTTTAAGTTCTTCGGTTATATAGTGAGGAAGCGGCATCTGACCTACATCATCAAGCAAAGAATAAAACTCACCCTCATAGTTAAACTTTATTATTCGGTTTCCTTCGGTGGTTGCATCTATTACATCGCATGAAAGTTTATCGCTAAACATAAAAGAAGTTCCCGGTTTTGCTTTTCTACCGGGCCCTGCAAGTGCTTCCCAAACATTATTTCCTAAATTCTTTAAAAGCAAAAATTCTACCCTCGCCCCTGTATCTTCCTTTTTTCCGTAAATTCTTGCGGGAAGAACTCTGGTGTTATTAAGAATCAGGGTATCGCCCTTTTTTAAATAATCAAAAAGAGAAGAAAATACGGTGTGCTCAATCTGCCCATTTTCTTTGTCGAGTACCATAAGGCGAGAGGCATTACGAGGCTCAATGGGTGTTTGTGCGATAAGTTCTTCAGGTAAATTATAGAAAAAATCACTTGTTTTCATAATAATGCACAACTCCGGGGGTCACAAATTAATATAGTTTAGCATAAAATATATTTGACAAACAATCACATGAATGTTATATTAAATTGTGATAGTTTGATATATTAGCCACATATATTATATATAATTGTTCGCTTATATTCAACACTAATTTTTTATAATTTCCCTGTTTGGAAGGAATGTGATTCTTTTGAAAAAATACGAAGTAGGAATTATTGGTGCAACCGGAATGGTTGGACAAAGATTTGCCCTTTTACTTGCAGACCACCCTTGGTTTAATGTAAAGATTCTTGCCGCAAGTTCAAGAAGTGCGGGTAAAACCTATGAAGAGGCTCTTGGCGGCCGTTGGGCTATGACTAAACCTGTTCCTGAAAAACTTTTAAAGATGACAGTTTTAGACGCCGTTAAAGATATGGAGAAAATTGCAGATGCAGTTGACTTTGTTTTCTGTGCGGTTGATATGAAAAAGGACGAAATTAAGGCTCTTGAAGAGGCTTATGCTAAACTTGAATGTCCCGTTGTTTCTAACAACAGCGCTCATCGTTTTACCGACGATGTTCCTATGGTTATTCCTGAAATAAACTCTGACCACACCGCTATTATTGAGGCTCAAAGAAAACGCCTTGGAACTAAGAAAGGATTTGTAGCAGTTAAATCAAACTGTTCTCTTCAAAGTTATGTTCCCGCACTTTATCCTCTTGATGAGTTCGGTGTAAAGAATGTTCTCGTTTGCACCTATCAAGCAATTTCGGGTGCAGGAAAAACCTTTGAGCGTTGGCCTGAAATGATTGATAATGTAATCCCCTACATTGGCGGAGAAGAAGAAAAGAGCGAAAAAGAGCCCCTTAAGATTTGGGGTAAGGTTGAAGGCGACAAAATTGTATGCGCCGACTCTCCTAAATTTACCGCACAATGTCTTCGTGTTCCCGTTTCGGACGGACATATGGCTGCAGTATTTGTAAGTTTTGATAAGAAACCTACCAAAGCACAAATTCTTGCAAAATGGAAAGAATTTTCGGGTGCTCCCCAAAAGTTCAATCTCCCAAGTGCTCCAAAACAGTTCCTCAACTATTTCGAAGAAGATAATATGCCCCAGACTAAACTTAACCGTGAACTTGAAGGCGGAATGGCTGTTTCAATAGGCCGACTCCGTGAAG
Organism: Acutalibacteraceae bacterium; assembly: GCA_045535275.1. GTDB lineage: Bacteria > Bacillota > Clostridia > Oscillospirales > Acutalibacteraceae > SFWF01. Next base: position 3,728 of record JAZSLH010000143.1, on the reverse strand, counting down.
ACAGTCAATATGACTACAAGTTCGTTTGCCTTTCTCACAACACCCTACGCGGTGCTGCAGGCGGCGCGGTTCTTCTTGCAGAACTCCTTTGCGTACAGGGATATATGGACTAATTTTTTTTAAGAGGTTTTGTCTATGAAAAACACAATTTTTGAAGGAGTTGCAACCGCACTTGTTACTCCTATGAATCAAGACGGTTCAATTAACTTTGACCGATTAAAGACTCTGATTGATGAGCAGATTCAGGCAGGTATTCCCGCTCTCGTTATCTGCGGTACTACAGGCGAATCCGCTACCATGACACTTGAAGAACATTCTAAAGTAATTCGTTTTGCAATCGAGTGTGCAAATGGCAGAGTAAAGATTATTGCCGGTGCAGGAAGCAACGATACCGCTTGTGCTGCCGACCTTGCAAAAGAGGCTGAAGAAGCAGGTGCTGACGCTCTTCTTATCGTTACCCCTTATTACAATAAGGCTACTCAAAACGGACTTGTTGCCCACTATAAATATATTGCCGAGCGTGTTTCGCTTCCAATAATACTTTATAATGTGCCCTCAAGAACCGGTGTTAATATTAAGCCTGAAACCTACGCAAAACTTGCCGATATAGACAATATTGTTGCTATTAAAGAAGCAAACGGCGATATCTCAAGCATTGTTAAAACCAGGTTGCTTTGCGGAGATAAACTTGATATCTATTCAGGCAACGACGACCAAATTGTTCCTATTATGGCTCTTGGCGGTAAAGGTGTAATTTCGGTTCTTTCAAACGTAATGCCTAAAGAAACAGTTGAACTTTGTGACAAAATGTTAAACGGTGACCTTGAAGGTGCTGCTGCAATGCAGATTGAACTTTCTTCCCTTATCGACGCTTTGTTTATTGAGGTTAACCCCATTCCTTGCAAAGAGGCAATGAACCTTATGGGAATGAATATGGGTCCCGTTCGCCTTCCCATGACTCCTATGGAAGAAAGCACAAAATCCGTTCTTATTAAAGAACTTAAGAAATTTGACCTTATTTAATACTAAAAAGTGGCAGGATTTTTCCTGCCATTATATTTAAGTTAAGGATGATTAAAATGACAAAAATTATTTTAAGCGGATGCAATGGAAAAATGGGCAGAGTTATTTCTGCTTGTGCAAGTCAAAGAGATGATATTGAGATTGTTGCCGGAGTTGATATCAATACTTATAGTACCTTTGGGTATCCCGTTTATGAAAAGTTTGAAGAAATTACTGAAAAGGCCGATGTAATAATTGATTTTTCACATCCCTCGGTTTTGGACAATCTTCTTGCATTTGCAAAGGAAAAGAAATTGCCCGTCGTTTTGGCTACAACAGGTTTTTCTTCTTCACAAACCGAAACTATTAAAGCGGCTTCAAAAGAAATTCCTCTTTTCTTTACCTTTAATATGTCGCTTGGTATAAATCTTCTTGTTGCTCTTTCTAAAAAAGCGGCTTTAGTTTTAGACGGTAATTTTGATATTGAAATAATTGAAAAACACCACAATCAGAAAATAGACGCACCCTCGGGAACCGCAATAATGTTGGCAGAGGCAATCAATCAAACTCTTGATAATAAGATGATGTATGAGTATGACCGACATTCAAAAAGAGAAAAAAGGCCGACAAACGAAATTGGTATTCATTCTGTTCGCGGCGGTAATATTGTTGGCGAACATGAGGTAATTTTTGCAGGTCACGACGAGGTTATAACTCTATCACATCAAGCGACCTCAAAAGAAGTTTTTGCTATTGGTGCCATTAAAGCGGCTATATATATGAATGGAAAAGAGAACGGCATTTACGATATGAATAATATAATTTCATTATAAATTTAATTAAAAACTCTCCGTCTTGAGAGTTTTTTTGATTTTTCGACAAGTTTTGTTTGAATTTTTAAAAGTTTTGGTGTATAATATCAAAGTAAACGCATTTACAAACGCAACCGTTGGTTGCAAAAAAGTTCAATCCATAGTTGATAGAACTAATAAGAATAATATTGTATTCTAAAATAAATTAATCTGAAAAGAGTGTGACTAAGTATGACTATAGGTCAAAAAATTCAGAATCTTCGTACTTCTATCGGTCTTTCTCAAGAGGAACTTGCTGAAAAGATAAGCGTTTCCCGTCAGTCAGTTTCTAAATGGGAAATGGACCAGGCGCTCCCACAAATTGATAAGGTTGTTTTGCTTTGTGAACTTTTTAGCATTTCAGCAGACGACCTTTTACACGATGAGGTTGTTTTTGACCGCAACAAACCCTCGGTTCCTGTTAAGAACAAGTACTTTGGTACTGACGGTTTCAGAGGAGAGGCAAATGTCGGTCTAACCTCTATGCAGGCTTACAAAATCGGTAGATTTTTAGGCTGGTACTATTCTTCTTCCATTTCGGGAAACGCTAAACCCGGCTATCGTCCAAGAATTGTAATCGGTAAGGACACCCGTCGTTCAAGTTATATGCTTGAATACTCGATTGCTGCAGGAATTACTGCTTCGGGTGCCGACGCATATATGCTTCACGTTACAACCACACCCAGCGTTTCTTATGTTACCCGTCAGGATGAATTCGACTGCGGTATTATGATTACTGCTTCTCATAACCCCTTTTATGATAACGGGATTAAGGTTATTAACCGTTATGGCGAAAAGTTAGACGATAACACTACCGCACTAATTGAATGTTATTTAGACAACGATTTGGCAACTCTCGGCGTAAAGGGTGACGATATTCCCCTTGCCTCCCGTGAGCGACTCGGCTGTATTGTTGACTATGTTGCAGGAAGAAACCGCTATATTGCATATTTGATTTCTATCGCTTCTCATTCCTATAAGAAACTTAGAATCGGTCTTGACTGTGCAAACGGTGCTTCTTGGACAATTGCTGACGCTGTTTTCAGTGCTCTCGGTGCACAGACCGTAGTAATTGGTGCAGAACCTGATGGTCTTAACGTTAACACCGATTGTGGTTCAACCCATATTGAGCGCCTTTGCAAACTTGTTAAGGAACAGCACCTTGACCTCGGTTTTGCATTTGACGGTGACTGTGACAGATGTATAGCAGTTGATGAAAACGGAAATGTTGTTGATGGCGACGGAATTATGTATATTCTTGCAAAACGCCTTAAAAGCCGTGATATACTAACAGGAAATACTGTTGTTGCAACAATTATGTCAAACAGTGGACTTTTCTCTGCTCTTAAAAAAGCAAATATCGACTGCGTTCAAACCACCGTTGGCGACCGCTTTGTTTACGAGTGTATGCAGGAAAATGATTATGCACTCGGCGGAGAGCAGTCGGGACACATCATTCTTAAGAAATATGCAACAACCGGTGACGGAATTCTTACCGCAATTATGATTGCCGAAGAAGTTTGCTCGACAAAATCTACCCTAGCAAATCTTGTTGCTCCCCTTAAACTTTATCCTCAATATATGAAAAACTTAAGGGTTAAAAATAAAGATAACACTATTAACGATGAAAGCGTTCAAGCCGCTCTTGATAAGGTCAACGGCCTTATCGGTGGCGAAGGTCGTGCTCTTCTTAGAATGAGTGGAACCGAACCGGTTATCAGAATTATGATAGAGGCAACTACCCAAGAAAAGTGTGATGAATATGCCCAAATAATTGCCAAGGCAATAGTTGACGGCGGACACCTAGCAGAATAATATAATATTAAAACTCCGCATAGCGTAGGCTATGCGGAGTTTATATTTATCTGTTAAACA
>JAZSLH010000103.1:0-6072 GCA_045535275.1 Acutalibacteraceae bacterium | reverse complement strand
CGGGATTTTTATCTTTTTATTCCTCATCATACTTTTCTAAATAACTGTGCTTGTCTCCGCTGTCTTTTTCACGCCAACCGACTATTGAGGCAAGATTGACATTATGAACACTTCTGAAAAGATTATCGTCAACCGCAGGGTTGACCTTTTTTATTTCTTTTATAAGCGCCTTAATTTCTTTTCGCTTTGAAATATCCTCGTTATACTCGCTGTCGGCAGTAAATTTACAAGCACACCTTAAAAATTTGAGTTCATTATAGTTGGACCAAGCGATAATATCCTTTTCTTTAACCTTGTAAAGAGGACGAATTAGTTCCATTCCCTCAAAATTTGTTGACTTAAGTTTTGGAAGCATTGTCTTTATTTCCGACGCGTAGGTCATATTAAGAAGCAGAGTTTCAATCATATCGTCAAAATGGTGACCGAGAGCAATTTTGTTGCAACCGAGTTCTTTTGCCTTGCCGTAAAGGCAACCGCGCCTCATTCTCGCGCATAGGTAGCAGGGCGCACCTCCCGCATCAACTACTACATCAAAAATATTGCTCTCAAAAACCGTAATCGGAATATTCATTTCTTTAGCGTTTGACTCAATAAGTTCTCGGTTTTCCTTGTTGTAACCGGGGTCCATTACAAGAAAGACAAGTTCAAAAGGGTAAAGACTGTGACGGTTTAGTTCTTGCATACACTTTGCCATAAGCATTGAATCTTTCCCGCCCGAAATACAAACGGCAATCTTGTCGCCATCTTCAATAAGGCGGTATTCATTAACCGCCCCTACAAAGCAGTTCCAGATAGACTTTCTGAATTTTTTAATAATGCTTCTTTCAATTTCTTTGTATCGTTCCATAATTCTCCGTAAAGTATCTTTTTTTAATATTATATTTGTCTTTGTGTCATATTTCAAGAAAAATCGCACTTGTAAAAGTTCTCTTAAAATGTTAACATAGATATATATCTATGTTAGAGGTGTAAGATGGTAGCAAGAATTCGCAGTATCGGTCTTTATGGAATAGATGCTTATATGGTGGAAGCCGAAGCCGATGTTTCAAGGGGACATCAGGCGTTTGATATAGTAGGACTGCCCGACTCGGCGGTAAGAGAATCGCGTGACCGAGTTCGTTCGGCAATAAAGAATTGCGGTTATAAGTATCCTCTTGGTCATATAACGGTAAATCTTGCCCCCGCCGATGTTCGAAAAGAAGGTTCAATTTATGATTTACCCGTCCTTCTTGCTCTGCTTATCGCAAATAAGCAGATTGAGCCGAAAATAGACCTTAGCGACAGTATTTTTATAGGCGAAGTTTCTCTCGACGGTAGTTTAAGGCGGGTCAACGGCGTTCTGGCTATGGCAATAAGCGCCCGTCAAAACGGAATCAAAAACTTTTTTCTGCCTAAAGAAAATGCCGCTGAAGGCTCGGTAATTGAGGGAATAAATATTTACGGTGTAAATTCGGTTGATGAGATTATTTCTCATATTACAGGCGAAGTCTCTCTTGTCCCTGAAGAACCGTATGTTCCGCCATATGAAGATTTCGATAATGCCTTTCTTGATTTTTCTGAAGTAAAAGGGCAAACAGCCGCAAAAAAAGCAATGGAAATTGCGGCTGCAGGTGGTCATAATATTCTGCTTATCGGAAGTCCAGGCGCCGGAAAAAGTATGCTTGCAAAGCGTCTTCCTACAATTCTTCCCGAAATGACCTTCGAAGAATCTATTGAAACCACTAAAATTCACTCTGTAGCAGGGGTGCTTAACTCAAAAAGCCCTCTAGTTTCAAGAAGACCTTTCCGTTCGCCCCACCACACTGTGTCATCAAGGGGAATTTCGGGCGGCGGAACAATTCCAAGACCGGGTGAAATATCTCTGGCTCATAACGGGGTCTTGTTTTTAGACGAACTTCCCGAATTTGGCAGAGATGTAATGGAAACCATGCGTCAGCCACTAGAAGACGGAAAGGTAACTATTTCTCGAGTTGCGGGGTCACTGACCTATCCGAGCGTGTTTACCTTGGTCGCCGCAATGAATCCCTGTCCTTGCGGATTTTACGGTCACCCCACCCGTAAATGCAGTTGTTCTGGTACTGCCGTCAGAAACTATCTTAACAGGGTTTCTGGGCCTATGCTTGACCGGCTTGATTTACATATAGAGGTGCCGCCCGTAGATTATGCCTCGCTTAAATCTAACGCAAAAGAAGAAACAAGCGAACAAATCAGAAAACGGGTTAACAGAGCAAGAGAAATTCAAAACAAACGCTATGAGGGTACAGGAATAACCTGTAATGCACGGCTTCTCCCCGGTATGCTGAATCAGTATTGCAAACTTACTGATGATGCCGAGGCACTACTTAAAGCCTCTTTTGACCGTCTTGGTCTTTCTGCCCGTGCCTATGACCGAATTCTTAAGGTTGCCCGTACTATTGCGGACCTTGAAGAAAAGGAAAACGTTGAGGTTAGCCATATTGCTCAGGCAATTCAGTTTAGAAGCCTTGACCGTAAATATTGGGAGGGTTAGAAATAGTTTTACTGTTTGACAAAGGACAAACATTGTAGTATAATTTGTTTGTTATAATATGTTTGCGGTTTGCTAAAAATGTCTTTTTGCAAACCTGCTCCTTATATTTAATTTCTTGGGAGAATAAAAATGGAAAATTTTAGAGAAACCTTGACTATTGACCTTTCGCAAATCTTTCGTCAAATTATGCGCAAGTGGTACTGGGTTGCAATTGCAGGAATTCTTGCCGCAACCTTTAGTTTTTGCTATGCCGAATACTATGTTACCCCTATCTACAGAGCAACCTCAGTAATGCTTGTAGAACTTCGTGAGAGTAATATTGAGGAATTGGAAGCCGAAAAGGTAACTATTGCCCAAAAATATGTTTCTACCTTTGCAGATATAGTTCGTACAAATTATGTTCTTGAAGATGTAATTGAAGATTTAGGTCTTGAAGGCAAAGAAACACCCTCTTCTCTATACTCTAAAATTAAGGTTTATGTAGCCGAAGAAACCTTTTTAATTAAAATTACATTTGACCACCCCGATAAACAAACAGCCCAAGAATACCTTACCGCAATTGATAACAGTGTGGTCGAAAAGGTAAAAGAAAAATTTGGTTCCGACTTTGTTAAAGAGTGGGACCCGCCAACCGTTACAAGCAACCCTGTTTATCCGAGTGTTACAAGATATACAGCAGTTGGCGGAATGGTAGGCGTTGTTGTTTCACTTTCACTTATAATTCTTGTTGCTCTGCTTAACAATAAGGTTAAATCGGTTGCCGACCTACAGCGTCTTGTTGACCTGCCAATACTCGGTGTTGTTCCCTCGCTTGATGTCCTTGAAAGTAAGAAATAAAGGAGGAGTTTATAATGTCTAAAAAAATGAAAAAGAAATATATTACAGAAACCTTTGAAGCATTAAACGAAAAAACTCCTTTTAAATATCTTGAGGCACTAAAATCTCTTAGAACAAACCTGGAGTTTATTTCGGCGTCAGAAGGTTGTAAAACTATAATGATGGTAAGTTCTCTTTCGGGCGAAGGAAAAACCACTTTGTCTATTAACCTTGCTGTAGCCCTTGCTCAAACGGGTAAAAAGGTTCTCCTTTGCGACTGCGACCTTCGTCGTCCCAAGGTTCAGCGTTATCTTCGTATAAAACACGCTGCTCCACAAGGCGTCAGCACCGTTCTTAACGGTTCTGCTGAACTTAGTAGCGCAATCGGCTATGTTGAGGAACTTGGGATTTATGTAATGCTTTCAGGTCCTACTCCTCCAAACCCTTCAGAACTCCTTGCTTCTGAAAAATCGAAGTTTATGTTTGAAGAACTTAAAACCCGTTTCGATTTTATCATTTGTGATACTCCACCTGTTTTCATAGTGGCTGACGCTGCCGCTTTAAGTCAGCACGTAGACGGGGCAATCTTAATTGTTCGCCAGAACTATGCTTCAAGAAGTCAAATTCTTGAAACGGTTAACCGCCTGAATGTTGTTGATACAAACATTATAGGAACTGTTTTAAACGACTACGACTCAAAGGTCGATACCTACTACAAATACGACAAATATTATAAGTATAGCGCTTACTATACCTATGAGAGAAAAGATGATTGATATCCATACTCATATCCTTCCGGGTATTGACGATGGAGCCCAGACTGTTGAAGAATCAATTGGGTTAATTAAGGCTGAAGAGCAACAAGGTGTAAGCCACATTGTTTTTACACCTCACTTTGTGTTGCAAAATAAAACTTTAGAAAAATTTTTAGAAGAAAGAAACACATCTTTTGCGTTGCTTTCGGAAAAAATAAAAGAAAACGGTCTTTTTAGTAATATGAAATTTTCTCTTGGTGCAGAGGTTCGTTATGACCCAAACCTTGTTAGAGAAGACCTCTTTCGGCTTTGCATAGAAGGAACGTCCTATTTACTGCTCGAGCCGTTAAATGTTTACCCATTTAATTTTGAACAAACGCTCGACGCAATTCTGAATATGGGTATTACCCCGATAATTGCCCATGTTGAGCGTTTTAACTATCTTATTAAAGATGAAAAACTGCTTTCTCGTCTCTTAAAAAACGGGGTTGTTTTCCAAAGCAATGCCCAAGCAGTTCTTAGCAAAAAGTTTGGCTTTAATAAAGCAAAAACACTAATTAAAAAGGGCTTTGTTCAGGTACTTGCATCAGACACTCATAATCTTGAATACCGCCCCCCAATGTTAAAAGAAGCGTTTAGCAAACTTCCCAAAAGTGAGGCCTTTTTACAGCGCAACGCTCAGCGTATAGTTCAAGATAAACTAATTTAAAAATTTTTTAAGGAGGAAAATATATGAAGTCATCGTTCATGCGCCGATTAACTTTGGTGGCAATAGATGTCCTTTGCTTTATATCTGTTTATGTAACCTCCTTTTTTATAACCGAATTTTTATCCTCAACCAGCATTCAACTTCAGAATGTAATGCAATATTTTATAAACGGAGCAATTTTCGCTACGGCGATTTTTTTGGTTCGTTTTATTCTATCGGTTTATACAAATGTTTGGCGTTATGCCAACTCTAAGGCATATTTAACAATGGTTTGCTCCGACCTAATCGGCGGAGTTGTTGCAATGATTATAACCCGTGCACTTGACCCTTATAATATTAACCTCAATGTTTGGCAAAGTGCTTCGGTTGTTGCAATGTTCTGTGTTTTAACTTTGACCCTCCGTTTTGGCTATCAACAGTTTTACAGACATTTTAATGTAAACCTTGACTATATAAATAAGATTGGCGTCGCTATTGTTGGCGCAGGTCAGGTTGGAACTCTTCTTGCCGAAGAACTTAAATATAATTCCAATTCACACTATCGTCCTATTTGTTTTATTGATAAACGTGCTGATAAAATCGGCGGCAAAATTGCCGATTTAAAGGTTTATAAAGAGGACGAAGGAATAATCAACAAAATTAAAAATCTACCAATTCAGGAAATTTTTATTGCTCTTCCTAATATTGATAGTGAAAACGCAAAAAAACTACTTGATTTTTACTCAAAAACGGGTTGTAAAGTTAAACTTTATGACTTTCCTATAAACCAAAACAGCACCGAGGAAAACTCAAAACGTGTTGTCCGTCCCTTTAAAATTGAGGACCTTCTTTTCAGAAACGCCCTTAAACTTAAAGACCCCTTAATGAATGATTTTTATAAAGATAAGGTTGTTCTTGTAACAGGTGGTGGCGGTTCTATAGGAAGTGAAATTTGTCGTCAAGTTGCAAAAAGACAGCCTAAAAAACTTATTATTCTTGATATTTATGAGAATAACGCATACGATATTCAACAAGAGCTCATACGCAAGTATCCGACTCTTGACCTTCAGGTAATCATCGCTTCTGTCAGAGACACTAAGCGTATAGACTCGATCTTTGAAAAGTATAAGCCGCAGATAGTATATCATGCGGCAGCTCATAAGCATGTTCCTCTTATGGAGGACAGCCCCAACGAGGCCATTAAGAATAATGTATTCGGTACCTGGAAGGTTGCTTCTGCGGCAGATCGTTTCGGATGCAAACGATTTGTAATGATCTCTACAGATAAAGCGGTTAACCCTACA
>JAZSLH010000179.1:0-8296 GCA_045535275.1 Acutalibacteraceae bacterium | reverse complement strand
ACTCCTTGGCTCACAGAACGACATGGCTACGATCCGACTTGTGTCGCTTCCCGCGGTAACACCGTAACCTACGGTGAGTTCGGTCTTCAGGCTCTTGAGCCTGCTTGGATTACTTCCAATCAAATCGAGGCTGCCCGTATTGCTATGACCCGTTATATCAAGCGTGGCGGTAAGGTTTGGATTAAAATATTCCCCGATAAGCCGATTACTGCAAAACCCGCTGAAACCCGAATGGGTTCCGGTAAAGGTTCTCCTGAATACTGGGTTGCAGTTGTTAAACCCGGCCGTGTAATGTTCGAAATCGGTGGAGTAAGCGAAGAACTTGCTAAGGAAGCAATGCGCCTTGCCGCAAACAAACTTCCCATCAAGTGCAAGTTTATTACTAAAGAAGAAATGGGTGGTGAGCAGTAATGAATGCAAAAGAAATCAGACAGAACACTTTACCCGAACTTCAGAAGAAGTTAGCGGAACTGAAGGAAGAATTATTCAACCTCCGTTTCCAGCATACAATTAACCAGCTCGACAACCCTATGCGTCTTGTTGCTGTTAAGAAGGATATCGCTCGCGTACAAACCGTAATTCGCGAACTTGAGTCCAACGACAGCGCAAAGGCATAAGAAGGAGGTAACGCTTAATGGAAAGAAACCTTCGTAAAACAAGAGTGGGCATCGTAGTCAGCGACAAAATGGACAAAACCGTTGTTGTTGCAATTAAAGACAACGTTAAGCATCCTCTTTACAAGAAGATTGTTAAAAACACCGTTAAATTCAAGGCTCACGATGAAGAAAATGCCTGTGGTGTAGGCGACAGAGTTCTCATCATGGAAACCAGACATCTTTCTAAGGATAAAAACTGGAGAGTAGTCGAAATCATCGAGAAGGCTAAATAATAAAAGGGAGGAAAACACTGTGATACAGCAGCAGAGTTACCTTAAGGTAGCCGACAACACCGGTGCAAAAGAAATTATGTGCATCAAGGTGCTTGGCGGTTCCGGTAGAAGGTATGCCAATGTTGGCGATGTTATCGTTGCTTCTGTTAAAAAGGCTGCCCCCGGCGGCACTGTTAAGAAGGGCGATGTAGTAAAGGCAGTAGTTGTTCGTTCTGTAAGAGGCCTTCGTCGTAATGACGGTACCTATATCAGATTTGACGAGAACGCTGCAGTAATTATCCGTGACGATAAAAACCCAAGAGGAACCCGTATCTTTGGACCCGTTGCCCGTGAACTTCGCGACAACGACTATATGAAGATACTTTCCCTCGCTCCCGAAGTACTTTAAGGAGGTAGGAAGTAATGAATAATATGTTTGTTAAAACAGGCGATACTGTTGTTCTTCTTACCGGAGACGATAAGTACCGCGGAAAGCAGGGCAAGGTGTTAGCCGTTAGCCCCAAGGAAGGCAAGGTTATTGTTGAGGGAATCAACGTTGTTAAAAAGCACGTTAAACCTCGCAAGGCAGGAGACCCTTCCGGAATCATTGAAACCGAAAGTGCAATCTATGCTTCTAAGGTTCAGGTTGTTTGCCCCAAGTGCAAAAAGCCTACCAGAGTTGGCCATAAGGTTGCCGAAGACGGTGCAAAAGAACGCATTTGTAAAAAGTGCGGAGCAACACTTTAAGAGAAGGAGGAATATCACATGGCAAGATTACATGATGAATACAAAGCATCAGTAGCACCCGCTCTGATGAACAAGTTCGGTTACAAAACCGTCATGCAGATTCCGAAACTCGATAAAGTTGTTATCAATGTGGGTTGCGGAGAAGCAAAAGATAACTCCAAAGTTATCGACGCAATTATGAGAGACCTTGCTATTATCACCGGTCAGAAGGCTGTTCCCTGTAGAGCGAAGAAGTCTGTTGCAAACTTCAAACTCCGTGAGGGTATGCCCATCGGTGTTAAAGTAACACTTCGCGGCGAAAGAATGTACGAGTTCGTTGACCGTCTTTTCAACGCCGCACTTCCCCGTGTTCGTGACTTTAGAGGAATTAACCCCAACTCTTTCGACGGCCGCGGCAACTATGCTATGGGCGTTAAGGAGCAACTTATATTCCCCGAAATCGAATACGATAAAATCGATAAGGTTCGCGGTATGGACATTATGTTCGTAACCACCGCTAAAACAGACGAAGAAGCACGCGAGTTGCTCACTCTTATGGGCGCTCCCTTTGCGAAGTAAGAAGAAGGAGTAAAGAACTATGGCTAAGACTTCCATGAAAGTTAAGCAGGCAAGACCTGCAAAGTTCTCTACAAGAGAATATAACAGATGTAAAATCTGTGGCCGCCCCCACGCTTATCTTCGCAAATACGGTGTTTGCCGTATCTGCTTCAGAGAACTTGCGTACAAGGGCGAAATCCCCGGCGTAAAGAAAGCCAGTTGGTAAAGGAGGACGATTGGAATGCAAATTACAGATACTATTGCAGATATGCTTACACGTATTCGTAACGCATCTGCTGCAAAACACGATTCTGTCGATGTTCCTGCTTCAAATGTAAAGAAGGCAATCGCCCAGATTTTACTTGACGAGGGATACATCAGCAGTTACACCGTCGTTGAAGACGGAAAACAGGGTGTTATTCATATCGTACTTAAGTACGGCCCCGGAAAATCTCAGATTATTACCGGCCTTCGCCGCGTATCTAAACCCGGTCTGAGAATTTACACAAACGTAGAAGATATGCCCAGAGTTATGAAAGGCCTTGGTATTGCCATTCTTTCAACCTCTAAAGGCATTATGACTGACAAGCAGGCTCGTGCCAACAATGTTGGCGGCGAAGTTCTCGCTTACATTTGGTAAGGGAGGTGCTTTAAAATGTCACGAATCGGAAGAAAACCCATTACTATTCCTGCCGGAGTAGAGGTAAAGGTTGACGGTTCTACCGTTACCGTAAAAGGACCTAAGGGCGAACTTACCAACACCTTTAATTCTGCAATGGCTATTGCAGTAGAAGGAACCGAAGTTGTCGTTACCCGTCCTTCAGACAATAAAGAGCACCGCTCTCTTCACGGTCTCACCCGTACCCTTATTGCTAATATGGTTCAGGGTGTAACCGAGGGCTATAAAAAAGAACTTCAGGTAAACGGTGTTGGTTACCGTGTACAGAAGCAGGGAACTAACCTTGTTATGAACCTCGGCTTCTCACACCAGGTAATTATGGCAGAAATCCCCGGAATTACTATTGAAGTTCCCGGTCCCAACAGCATCATCATTTCCGGCCCCGACAAGCAGAAGGTTGGACAGTTCGCAGCAGAAGTTCGCGAAAAGCGTCCTCCGGAGCCATATAAGGGCAAGGGAATCAAGTATATTGACGAGCATATCCGCCGCAAGGAAGGTAAAGCCGCCAAGGGTAGTAAGAAATAATAAAGGAGTGTATGAAAAATGGTTAACAAGCCTGATACTAACAAGGCTCGTATCCGCAAACACATGCGTGTTCGTGGTAAAATCAGCGGTACCGCAGAGCGTCCGCGTTTAAATGTTTTCCGCTCCAACTCAAATATCTACGCCCAGTTGATAGATGATGTTAAAGGAGTAACTCTTGCTTCTGCTTCTTCTCTTGAAAAAGAGTTTGGCGAGGCAAAAGGTAATTGCGAGGAGGCTCGCAAGGTTGGTCAGTTAATTGCTGCTCGCGCAGCCGAGAAGGGTATCACCGAGGTTGTTTTCGACCGTGGCGGATACATCTATCACGGCCGTGTTAAAGAGCTTGCCGAAGGTGCCCGTGAGGGCGGCCTCAAGTTCTAAGAGAAGGAGGAAAAACTTTTGGCTAATATAATTGATGCTTCGACTTTAGATTTACAAGAGCGTGTAGTTGCTCTTAACCGCGTATCCAAAACCGTAAAGGGTGGACGCATTATGAAATTCTCGGCACTCGTTGTTGTTGGTAACGGCGAAGGTATCGTAGGCTTCGGTCTCGGTAAAGCAGGAGAAGTTCCGGATGCAATCCGCAAGGGAATTGAGGACGCAAAGAAAAATCTTATTAAGGTTTCTCTTAAAGGAACAACTATCCCTCATGAGATTATCGGTGAATTCGGCGCAGGCCGTGTTCTTATGAAACCCGCTTCCCCCGGTACCGGAGTTATCGCTGGCGGTGCTGCACGTGCCGTACTCGAGGTTGCAGGAATTCATGATATCCGTGCAAAATCTCTTCGTTCAAACAACCCCATGAACGTAGTTCGCGCTACCGTTCAGGGACTTTCCGAACTTCGCGACGCAGAGCAGGTTGCTGCTATCCGTGGCAAGTCGGTTAAAGAAATTTTAGGTTAAGGAGGAAGTAAAAATGGCTACAAAGAAGACTTCCACCGTAACAATCAAACTCGTAAAGAGCACAATCGGCTGCAAAAAGGACCAAATCGCTACTGTTGAGGCTTTAGGTCTTCACAAAATCGGCGAAACCGTTACTCAGCCTAAGAATGCTGCTACTATGGGTAAGGTAAAGAAGGTTATCCACCTCGTTGAGGTAACCGAGGCTTAAATTAAGGCTTCATATTAAGGTCGGCAAAGTCTGACCTGTCCCGAAAGGGTCCCAAGCGGAAAGCCTAACTTTGCTTCCGCGTACTTTAACAAGGAGGTGCGAAAAATGAAACTGCACGAACTTTCCCCCGCAGTGGGCGCTACAAAAGAGCCCAAGCGTATCGGTAGAGGACACGGTTCAGGAAACGGCAAAACGGCTGGTAAAGGCCACAAAGGTCAGAAAGCCCGTGCCGGTCACGGAATGAGACCCGGTTTTGAAGGCGGTCAGATGCCCCTTCAACGTCGTGTTCCGAAGCGTGGCTTCAATAACATTTTTGCAAAAGAATATGCAATAGTAAATGTTTCCGCTCTAGAGGTGTTCGACGACGGTGCTGTCGTTGATGCAGCTGCTATGGCAGAAAAGGGCATCGTTAAGTGTGCCGGTGTTCCCGTAAAAGTTCTCGGAAACGGTGAAATCACCAAAAAACTCACTGTATGCGCTGCCGCATTCACAGCCTCGGCTTCTGATAAAATTCAGAAGGCTGGCGGAACGGTAGAGGTGAAATAATAATGCTTGAAACTATTAAAAATGCTTGGAGCATTGTTGAGATTCGGAAAAAGATTCTCTTCACCCTCTTCATTATTTTAATTTTCCGTATTGGTAGCGTAATGCCTGTGCCTTTTGTTGACCTTGCGTCACTTCAGGCTGCGCAGACCAACGACTTTTTCAACTATCTGTCCATTCTTACGGGTGGCGGACTTCAGTACGGCGCTATCTTCGCGATGTCGGTAACCCCCTACATCAACGCGTCAATCATCTTGCAACTTCTCACTGTTGCTATTCCTTATCTTGAAAGACTTTCAAAAGAAGGCGAAGAGGGAAGAAAGAAGATTGCCCAGATAACCCGTTATGCGGCTGTCGTTCTTGCTCTTGTTCAGGGAACCGCTTATTTCTTCTATCTGAAGAATTCGGGTCACCTTGTTGAAAGCATAAGCGGCGTCGGCGCTGAAATCTTTGCGGCAGTTGTTATTATTGCTGCTTTCACTGCAGGCTCGGCTTTGGTAATGTGGCTGGGTGAGCAGATTGACGTTAAGGGAATCGGAAACGGTATTTCGATTATCCTTTTCGCCGGAATTCTCTCCCGTGCTCCCGATGCTTTCGCTTCTATGTGGAACACCGGTTTTGCAGGAGACAACCCCAAACCCATCCCCGTAATCGCAATCGTTCTTATCTTCCTTTTAGTTATCGGCTTTGTTGTCTGGATGACAGGAGCAGAACGTCGCGTTCCTATTCAGTACGCTAAGCGTGTTGTAGGACGCAAACAATACGGCGGACAAAACTCTCACATTCCCTTTAAGGTAAATATGTCGGGCGTTATGCCTATCATTTTCGCAAGTTCAATTCTAATGCTTCCGACAATGATTCTTTCTTTCAGCAAAACCGTAGGTACTGCTGATGCAAAAACTTGGGAAAAGGTTCTTCAACTCTTTAGTTATCAAGACCTCTTCTATGCAGTAGTATATTTCCTTCTTATCATTGCTTTTGCATATTTCTATGCCCAGATTCAGTACAACCCCGTGGAAATTGCTAACAACATCAGAAAGAACGGCGGCTCGGTTCCCGGAATTCGTCCCGGAAAACCCACTTCCGACTATTTTGCTAAAATTCTTTCCCGTATCACCCTCCTCGGCGCACTTTTCCTTAGTGTAATCGCTATTCTTCCTATCCTTATAGGAAACATTGGCGGTCTTGCCGAACTCAATATCGCCCTCGGCGGTACTTCAATACTGATTATGGTCGGTGTTGCTCTTGATACGGTTCAGAATCTTGAATCTCAAATGATGATGCGTCACTACAAGGGCTTCCTTGATTAGTGAAGAAAAGGAGTTCGTATGAATCTTATTCTTTTAGGTGCTCCCGGTGCCGGTAAAGGTACCCAGGCTGAAATCATTTGCGAAAAGGCCTCAATTCCCGCTATTTCAACCGGAAATATAATCCGTGCCGCTTTAAAGAACGGAACCGAAATGGGACTTAAAGCCAAATCTTATATGGATGCAGGAAAACTTGTTCCTGACGATGTCGTAATCGGCATCATCAAGGAACGCCTCGCCGAGAGTGACTGTCAAAACGGCTTCATTCTTGACGGTTTCCCAAGAACAATTCCTCAAGCCGAGGCTCTTGATGCTATGGGAATAGTGATTGACTGCGTTCTTTCAATCGAAGTACCCGATGAGAAAATTGTTACCCGTATGTCAGGCAGACGCGTCTGCTCGGGCTGCGGAGCAAGTTATCATATCGAGTACAAAAAACCGAAGTGTGACGGTGTCTGTGACCTTTGCGGAGGAACCCTTTCTATCCGTAAAGATGATGAACCTGAAACTGTCCTTGACAGACTTCAGGTTTATCACCAGCAGACCGAGCCCTTAAAGGACTACTATGCAAAAACCGGAAAACTTCGTACTGTAATCGGTCAAGAAGAGGTTGCTGATACCACCAAACTCACTCTTGCCGCTTTAGGTTTATAATTATGATAGTGCTTAAAACCGGACGCGAACTCACCGTTATGCGTGAGGCTTGCAGAATTTCGGCCGGAGCACTCGCTCTTATAGGCAAGGCCATCGAGCCCGGCGTTACAACCGCCGCGCTCGACAGGTTAGCCGAAGAATATATCAGAAGTCAGGGTGCAACCCCTAACTTTAAAGGATATAACGGCTTTCCTGCAACGGCTTGTATATCTATAAACAATGAGGTTATTCATGGAATACCGACTGCAAAGCGTAAAATCTGTTCTGGCGATATCGTCAGCGTAGATTTAGGTGCCCTGTTCGAAGGTTACCACGGCGACAACGCTGCAACTTTTGCTTGCGGAGATATTTCTCCTGAGGCACAGCGGCTGATAGACACGACCAGAGAAAGCCTTTACGAAGGCATCAAAATGGCTCGTGCAGGTGGCAGAGTCGGCGATATTTCCTTCGCAATACAGTCGTATGTAGAAGCCCGTGGTTACTCGGTGGTACGAGATTTCGTCGGCCACGGAGTAGGCACATGCTTACATGAAGCCCCCGAGGTTCCCAATTTCGGCATTGCCGGAAGAGGGGTTCGCCTTATGCCCGGTATGACCCTGGCTATCGAACCAATGGTTAATATGGGTAAATATGATGTTAAAGTCATGCCGGACGGTTGGACGGTTCTCACCAAGGACGGTTCCCTGTCAGCCCACTTTGAACACACCGTTGCAATTACTTCCGAAGGTCCCCAGATTATGACTATTGCATAAGAGGTGGCTAAATGGAAGTAGGACAAATAGTATGTTCAAAGGCAGGTTCTGATAAAGATACTTTTCTTGTTATAGTCAGAACTTTGGGCAAAGTGGTTTTTATTTCTGACGGAAAGCGTTATAAACTCGCTTCTCCTAAAAAGAAAAATATAAAACACCTTGCTGCTACAGGAGAAAAACTTGAACTTAAAAACATTCTAACCGACAAATCGCTGCGGGTTGCCTTGGCAAAATACCGTAGCAATATATGATAAGGAGAAAAAGTATGTCAAAAGCAGATATGATTGAACTCGAGGGTACCGTAACCGAAGCGTTGCCTAACGCAATGTTTAAGGTTCAGATTGACGGCGGACACGTAATACTCGCCCACATTTCCGGAAAACTTCGTATGAATTTTATCCGAATTCTCCCCGGAGATAAGGTAGTAGTAGAAATGTCTCCCTACGATTTAACCAAAGGACGCATTACTTGGCGTTCTAAATAAACTGACAAAATTTGAGGAGGTATAATCCAAATGAAAGTCAGACCTTCTGTTAAAAAGATTTGCGACAAATGCAAAGTAATTAAGCGCAAGGG
>JAZSLH010000095.1:0-8263 GCA_045535275.1 Acutalibacteraceae bacterium | reverse complement strand
AGCCACGAATGGTGGAGTGCCGACGGCAGTAAAATTTACTACTGTAAATATTCTAACGGCAACAACGGTATTTGCGGAATAGATATTTTTACGGGCGAACATAAACTTTACGCTCCCGTTAGTGCTTGGCACGGATTTTCTTCTAAAGACGACACATTATTTGTTTTTGACGAGAATGACGGATTCTACCGCGGTTGTCCCTCCAGGGTTGGCCTTTATAACACCAAAACCGAGAAGAAGGTTTACTTTAACAGCCAGAATCCCCCTCTTAATCCACCCGACAAGCCGAATAATTATCACCTTGACCCTCATCCTCGCTTTAACGCTAACGAAAAATACATTGTTTTTACAACCGCTATGGACGGACATACCGACGTTGCGGTTGCTATAACAGAACAGATTGTTTCTCTTACCGAAAAATAAACCTTACGGTAAATAAAGGGTGAATGTTATGTATAATATTAAAAACTCGAAGCATTTTGAGAAAAAAGTTGATGAAAAAAGCGGTGCTGAATATTATGTTCTTAAAACACATATAGCACCACAGCAACAAGGTTTTTATTTTGTCAGTCCGAGTATGGATAAGGACGCTAAATACCTATGGTTTTACTGTTCTTTTCCGCCCGAGCCCCATCTTTCGCTTGGTGTGGTTGACTTTACTACAGATGAGGTGCGTTATTTCCCCGATTCTGTATTCAGAGGGCTTCCAAGCGTAGAGGAAGAAACCGGCTATATTTTTTACTCTGACGACCGCTATCTTTATAGGCGTTCTCCTTTTGAGGCGGAAAGTCCCGAAGTTATATGTGACCTTGAGGCTGCTTTTGCAAAACACGGTTTAGTCTGTTATTGCCCTTACACACACATTACTTTTAGCCCTGACAAAACCGAAGCATTTTTAGATTCCCAAACCGATAAGGGAAGCATTACGGGCGTACTCGACCTTAAAACAGGAGAATATAACATTTGGTCGCGACCCGATTTTTTGCGAAACCACGGCCAGTTTAACCCCGTTTATAAAGATATTGCCCTTACCGCAGAAGAGTTCCAAAAGGACGAAAACGGTAACTTTAAGTCTATTAGAACCGATGAAAACGGCGTGTTTATGCGCCTTTGGACCACTACCCGTGACGGCAAGGAAAAGGTTTGGCCTCCGCTTGACCTTGAAAAAGCAACCCACGAGTGGTGGAGCAGTGACGGAACGAAAATTTACTACTGCCGTTATCTGCACCAAAACGACGGCATTTGCGGAGTGAATATTTTTACGGGCGAACACAAACTTTACGCTCCCGTTAGTGCTTGGCACGGATTTTCTTCAAAAGACGACACATTATTCGTATTTGACGAGAATGACAGATTCTACCGCGGTTGTCCGTCCAGAGTTGGTCTTTATAATACCAAAACTAAAAAGAAGGTTTATTATAATAGCCAAAACCCCGCACTTAACCCACCCGATAAGCCGAACAAATATCATTTAGACCCACACCCAAGATTTAACGCTAATGATAAATATATTGTTTTCACAACCGTTATTGACGGACATACAGATGTTGCGGTTTGTGTAACCGAGGAAATTGTTGCGCTTACCGAATAAGACGAGACGGAGAAAATTATGCAGAAAAAATTATTACTTGTTGGTATTGGCGGATATGCAGGTACGTATCTTAATCCGCTTCTTAACGGAAACTACCCCGACTGCGAAATTGTGGGTTGTGCCGACCCCTACCCCGACGCTTGTCCTCGTATAAGCGAAATAAGGGAACGCAATATACCTTTATATTCCGATATGAAAGACTTTTTTGATGAGGGAAATACGGCAGACCTCTGTATCATTTCTTCACCTATTCATTTTCATACCGCACAAATCACTACGGCTTTAAAGAACGGCTGTAATGTTCTTTGCGAAAAACCTCTTTGCGGTGATGTGGGTGACCTTGGGGTTTTGCTTGAAGCCGAAGAGTCAAGCGGAAAATATGTTGGAATTGGATATCAGTGGTCACATTCTACTGCAATTCAGGACCTTAAACGCGATATTTTAAACGGTGTTTACGGAAAGGGCGAATTTTTAAAATCTATTGTGCTTTGGCCCAGAAAAAAGGACTATTACACAAGAGGTGCAGGTTGGGCAGGTAAACTCAGAGCAAAAGACGGCTCACTTATTCTTGACAGTGTTGCTAACAACGCCACTGCACATTATCTTCATAATATGTTTTATGTGCTGGGTGACAGCATTAACTCTTCTTTAGAGCCGACCGATATTAAAGCAGAACTTTACAGAGCAAATGCTATTGAAAACTACGACACCTGCAAAATTGATATGACCTTTGAAAACGGAGTGAAGGCTCTTTATATTGCTTCCCACGCTACCGATAAAACACGTGAGCCTATGTTTGAATACCGTTTTGAAAAAGGAACCGTTATATACGAACAGGGTGCAAACGGAGAAAACATTGTTGGTGTTTTTAAGGACGGAACCAGAAAGAATTACGGCAACCCCTTTGATGGCGGTTTAAACAAGTTAAACCTTGCGCTAAGTGCTGCTGAAAACCCGGGAATTAAACCTGTTTGCAGTATTAAATCTGCCTGTGTTCACACAAAGGTTATAGCCGAAGTTCAAAAAGCCGGTATTAAGGACTTCCCCTTAAATACGGTTAAAGAGAACGCTGACGGTTCAGCCGTTTATGTTGAAGGATTATATGACCAACTGATGCAACTTTATAACAGTGCAAAATAAAGATTATTAGTGAAAGTGGTTTTAATATGGAAAAAGTCAGAGTAACAGTTTGGAATGAAAACATTCACGAAACTAAAAGCGAAAAAATTGCCTCTATATATCCCGACGGTATTCACGGTGCAATTGCAGAAGGACTTGAAAAGTTCGGATATGATGTTAAGACATCTACGCTTGATATGGTAAATTGCGGACTCAGCGACGAAGTTCTTGATAAAACCGATGTGCTTGTTTGGTGGGGTCATTTAAAGCACGACGCAATTCCCGACGAAATTGCTGAGAAGATTAAACAACGAGTGCTTGACGGTATGGGCTTTATTGTTCTTCACGCGTCAAGACTTTCTAAACCTTTTAAACTCCTTATGGGAACCTCCTGCCGAGCAAAATGGCGCGAGAATGATGAAACCGAGCGTATTTGGGTTATTGAACCCGGCCACCCTATTGCCCGTAATCTTCCCGAATATATTGAAATCGAGAAGGAAGAAACCTATGGGGAGCGAACCGATATCCCCGCACCGGATGAACTTATATTTATAAGTTGGTTTTCGGGCGGAGAGGTCTGCCGAAGCGGTTGTTGCTATAAAAGAGGACTTGGAAAAATTTTCTATTTCAAGCCCGGTCACGAAGAATATCCTATTTATTACCGTGACGATATCCGCCAGGTTTTAGCAAACGCGGTTGATTGGGCAAAGCCGTCAAACGGCCCTAAAACTACTTTTGGCAATGTGCCACCTATCGAAAAAATTTAGGAGTATAGTTATAATTGAAATTTTTCAAAAGTGTTTGGTTGGAACTAAAACAACTTAAGTGGCAAAATTTTATTTTTTTGTTTATTGCCGGCTGTATAAATGCAGTTGGAGTTAACATATTTTTAGCCCCCGTCAGTCTTTATGACAGCGGTATTTCGGGTACTTCTATCTTCCTTTCGCAAATTACTCCCGAGTATTTGACCCTTTCCATTTTCCTTTTAATACTTAACATTCCGCTATTCCTGTTTGGGCTTAAAAAACAGGGTCTTGGCTTTACGATTTATTCAGTTTTTGCAGTAGCGATTTATTCGCTTATGTCTTGGCTTATTAACGACATTTTTCCGATTGATTTCAGCGGTGGTTCGCCGATTGCACATAACGACCTTTTGCTTTGTGCACTCTTTGGAGGAATTATCTCGGGCGTTGGAAGCGGAACGACTATACGCTACGGCGGTGCAATTGACGGCGTTGAGGTTATGGCGGTTATCTTTGCGAAAAAACTTAACATAACCGTTGGAACTTTTGTAATGATTTACAATGTAATTCTATATGTTATTTGCGGAATCGTTTTTAAAAGTTGGGAACTGCCTCTATATTCTGTTGTAACCTATGCGCTTGGACTTAAAGCCGTTGATTTTATTGTTGAAGGTTTTGACCGTTCAAAAGAGGTTATGATTATTACCGAAAAGCCCGAAGAAATAAGTACGGCTCTTATGGAAACCTTTGAGTGCGGAACGACTAAAATTGACGCCGTTGGCGGATACTCAAATAATTCTAAAACTATTATTTATTTTGTTGTAAACCGTTTTCAAATTTCCCGTATGAGAAATCTTATCCGCACTATTGACCCGAAAGCCTTTGTAACTATCAGCGAAGTTGCCGATGTGTTTAAATATAATGACTAAATAAAAACCGCTATGCGACCAGGCATAGCGGTTTTTATTATTTATTCCAATTATTTACCTTTTCTATCAGTAAATCGGCAAGGTTATCAATTCCCTCTCCCGTTTTTGCCGAAACGAAAAGTATTTCGATATTTGGGTTTCGCTTTTTTGCATATTCGACAACCTTTTTAGCGTCAAAGTCAAAATAAGGCATAACATCAGTTTTTGTGATTACGAGAAGTCCGCAAGTTTCGTACATAAGGGGATATTTCAGCGGTTTATCGTGACCCTCGGGAACAGATAGTATAGTCATATTCAAGCAAGCACCCGTATCGAACTCAGCAGGGCAAACAAGGTTGCCGACATTTTCAAGGACAACAAGGTCAGCATCAAAGCCAATTTTTTCAAGGCCTTGGCGGGTCATATCGGCGTCTAAATGACACATTCCGCCGGTATGAATCTGAATTGACGGCACCCCTGCATCAAGCAGAGTCTGAGCGTCTACCGCAGAGTCAATATCGGCTTCCATAACTGCCATTTTAAGTTTACCCTTTAACTCTTTTGCAAGAGCGAGAAGAAGGGTTGTTTTCCCCGAACCGGGAGAAGACATTAAATTGAGCAAAAAGGTTTTTTCTTGTTTTAAACGCTCACGCAGAAGTTCGGCATTTTTTGCGTTATCTTCAAAAACACTTTGCTTTACCTCAATTATTTTAACCTCATCCATTAAGCAGTTTAGTCCTTCCAAATTTTAAGGTCTAGGTTGAATTCCTTTTCAAAATATTCGCGTAGTCCGCCCTCGCGAACAGGCATTGTCTGTTTAATCTTAATAGCACCGACATTACATTTTGTTTTGCAAAGTCCGCAACCTACGCATTTTTCCTGATTTATAACTATCTTTCCGTCCTCACCCATTTTAATCGCCTCAAGCGGACAGTGGTTTACACACTGCTGACAGCCGACACATTTTGTGCGGTCGGCAACCGCAGTCCAACCAGACGGGTGAAAACGAATACGGTCTTCGTCCTTAAGATTGCTTGAAAGTTTTCCGACAATACAACAACAAGGACAACAGAAACAGACCTCAAGGAAACGGTCCATCTCGTCATTTTTAATTCCCCAAAGAAGTTGCTCAACCTCAATCCACACCGCTTGAGCCATAAGTCCAAGGTCAGCCGCACGGTCAATTCGCTCACAAGCCTCTTCGTAGGTAATTCGTCTTCCAAGCCCGTGTTTAACGGCAGTTTTAGCGGCGTCGCCAAGGAACAGACAACCCAAATCGTGAGGAAAATCTTTACAGTCTGCAGATTCTCTGCAAAGGCAGGTATCCATTCCCGAAATATAGTCAACATGGCGTAAAGACTCTTTGAGCATATCCATAGGAACTACAGTTTTTTCGCTCATGTCGGTAATATCTACATTAAGGGGCATAACTAAGGTGCCCGTATTCTTTTCCATAGGGGGAGCAATCATAATTGCCTTTTTATAGAGTTTTCCCTTTACTTTATCCTCTTTAAACCATTTTGCTTTATCAACGAAGAAGCGATAGAGTTTACGGGCAATCCACCAACGCTTACTATTTACATAAATAACATTCTGCTTTAGAAAGTTAAAAATTCCAAGCCCGTTTGGCCTGTTCTTATATTTAGGAAAGCCGACGATTTTACGCTCAAGCCGCTCTTCATCAAGATAAAGAACATTACCCTGCTCATCAATATTACTTGCAGAAAAAGTGTTGTTTTCTAATATTTTCTTCATATAATTTCCTTAATAACCGATTTCTTTGATTATAAGACTTTTACCCGGAGCAGAGATAAGTTTAAGTTTTGCATCTTTAAAAAGTTTTATTCCGTCAATGGCGACAGGAAAAAGTTTTTCGAAAAAGGCAGGAACAAAACTTGAATTTTCACCGATTTCAAGGGTTAAAAACTTAATTTTCTCAATATGATTGGTCTTAGCCACCTTAATGACTGTATTAACCGCATTTTTAAGCACACCGAGTTCATGCATTTTTGTTCCCTGCCTTTCCTATTTGTAGTATTTTGTCGAAAATCCACACAGAAAACAATACCACAAAACCGTTCTTTTTTCAATATATTTTTTAAATAAAGTTTATATTCAGTTTAGTTTTCTTTTTTTGTATGGAAAAAAGAAATAAATTATGTTATAATGTTTCAAGCGATGTTCAATTACAAAAATTCGGAGGTTAACAATGAATTATGACGTTATAATTATTGGTGCCGGACCGGGCGGAATTTTTGCGGCATACGAACTGCTTGACAAAGAGCCTTCGCTCAAGGTTGCCGTATTTGAAGCAGGACATCCTCTAGACAAACGTTTGTGCCCTATTGACGGCGAGAAAATTAAAAGTTGTATAGGTTGTAAAAACTGTTCTATTATGAGCGGTTTCGGCGGGGCGGGAGCCTTTTCCGACGGGAAGTATAACATTACCAACGACTTTGGCGGAACTCTTTATCAATATATCGGCAAGAAAAAAGCACTTGACCTTATGAACTATATTGACAAAATAAATCTTTCATTCGGTGGAGAAGGAACTAAACTTTACTCTACCGCCGGAAGCCGTTTTAAAACCCTTTGCATTCAGCACGACCTTCATTTGCTCGATGCATCGGTCAGACACCTTGGCACAGATATTAACTATGTCGTTTTGGAAAATATTTATTCATATCTTAAAGACAAGGTAGACTTTTTCTTTAACACACCTGTTGAGTCGGTAAAAACCGTAGACGGCGGATATGAGGCAGTTTGCGAAAAGGGTGTTTTTTCCGGTAAATACTGCATTATTTCGGTTGGCAGAAGCGGAAGTAAATGGATGGAAAAGGTATGTGCCGAACTTGACATTCCAACCGAGTCTAACCGAGTTGATATCGGCGTTAGGGTTGAACTTCCTGCGGCGGTTTTTGCCCATCTGACCGACGAACTTTATGAAAGCAAAATAGTCTACAGAACAGAGAAATACGGCGACAGAGTTCGCACCTTCTGCATGAACCCTAAAGGTGCGGTTGTTAACGAAAATACCAACGGAATTATTACCGTAAACGGACACAGTTACGAAGACCCCAAAAAACAGACGGATAACACAAATTTTGCACTTTTGGTTGCAAAACATTTTTCGGAGCCTTTTAAAGACTCTAACGGATACGGAGAAAGTATTGCCCGACTTAGCAATATGCTTGGCGGAGGAGTAATTGTTCAGCGTTTCGGCGACCTTATTAGAGGTAAGCGTTCTACCCAAAACCGAATTGACGAAGCCTTTATTACCCCCACTTTAAACGCTACTCCGGGTGATTTAAGTCTTGTTCTTCCAAAACGAATTCTTGACGGAATAATCGAAATGATTTACGCACTTGATAAGGTAGCGCCGGGAACTGCTAATGACGATACCTAGCTTTACGGCGTTGAACTTAAGTTCTATAATATGGAGGTTGAGGTTGACAGCAACCTTGAAACCAAACACAAGGGTCTTTATATTATAGGCGACGGAAGCGGAATTACACATTCGCTTTCCCACGCTTCTGCAAGCGGTGTTTATGTCGCAAGAAATATTACTGAAAAATAAAAAAATGTCGCTGATAAATTTTATCAGCGACATTTTTGATTTTAATAATTAAGCCTTGTCGACAGAGCCGAAAAGTTCCATTTTTTCTTTAACGGTTGATTTAATTGCCTCAAAGCCGGGAGCAAGAAGTTTTCTGGGGTCGAAGCCCTTTCCTACCTTGTCTTTTCCTTCCTCGATATAAGCACGGGTGGCTTCCTGGAAAGCAAGTTGGCACTCGGTATTAACATTGATTTTAGAAACGCCGAGCGAAATTGCCTTTTTAATCATATCAGCAGGAATTCCTGTGCCGCCGTGAAGAACGAGAGGCATAGTTCCGGTGAGTTCC
>JAZSLH010000118.1:0-3865 GCA_045535275.1 Acutalibacteraceae bacterium | reverse complement strand
GTTTGTCATATTCCCATCCTCTTTTCGCAGTTCGTTTACTGCAACTTATGCAAGAGGCGGGACAAATATGAAAAAGCGGCCGCAAAGCCGCTTTTGGAACAAAAAACGCCGCAACCAAAACGGTTGCGAGGCTTTCTCGTGGAGGGGCCACCCAGATTTGGACTGGGGAATAAAGGTTTTGCAGACCTTTGCCTTACCACTTGGCCATGGCACCGTATAAAAAAGGCGTCTTAGATGACGCCTTTTTGTTTGTGGAGCGGCTTACGAGGCTCGAACTCGCTACCTCCACCTTGGCAAGGTGGCGCTCTACCAGATGAGCTAAAGCCGCAAAAATGGTGCCTCCGATCGGAATCGAACCAATGACACGAGGATTTTCAGTCCTCTGCTCTACCAACTGAGCTACAGAGGCAAAATGGCGACCTGGATGGGGCTCGAACCCACGACCTCTAGCGTGACAGGCTAGCGTTCTAACCAACTGAACTACCAGGCCAAAATGGTGGGGACAACAGGGCTCGAACCTGTGACCCTCTGCTTGTAAGGCAGATGCTCTTCCAGCTGAGCTATACCCCCATTTTTGCTCGCATCATTCGTCATGATTTCTAGCGGCAGATATTATATTACCACAAGCGGTATTGTTTGTCAACACCTTTTTTAGAAAATTTCTAACTTTTTTTAGATTAGTTTTTTTACCTCTTCTCGAGTGAATTTATAGACTTTATCACAAAAATGACAATCGACTTCGACTACGGGCAAATCGTTTGCCATTGAAGTCAGTTCTTCCTTGCCAAGACTTATAAGAGCCTTTGCCACTCTGTCTTTATTACAATTACATTTATATTCTATATCCTGGGTATAAAGAACCTCAACTTCAAAATCTTCAAGGGCGGCTCTTACAATATCTTCGGGGGTCATTCCGTCGCTAAGCATAGCGGTAACCGAACGAAGACCTGCTATACTTTTTTCAAGTTTATCTATTGTAGCGTCACTTGCGGCGGGAAGAAGTTGAATAATATAGCCTCCCGCAGCCTTTACACTTAAAT
This sequence comes from Acutalibacteraceae bacterium, assembly GCA_045535275.1. Classification (GTDB taxonomy): domain Bacteria; phylum Bacillota; class Clostridia; order Oscillospirales; family Acutalibacteraceae; genus SFWF01. The sequence continues at coordinate 2,825 of JAZSLH010000118.1, read as the reverse complement.
CGGGATTTACAAGTACACCCAGGGCACAAACGGTGGGTATTTGCTCACTAAGGGCATAATAAGAGGCAATATCCTCGGCGATTTCGCCCGAAACAAGCGGAACGGAGCCCGAAAAAGGCTCTTTTAGGCCTAAATCTTTAAGAACATATAAAAGGCCGTTACTACCTACTGCACCGCCAACATCTAACTTGCCCTTGGAGTTTAAGGGCAGTTCTACTACGGGATTTTGAACATATCCGCGGACATCTCCGTTAAAGTCGGACACAACGATTAAAGAACCGGTAGGGCCGTCGCCGTTTACTCTAAGGGTCAAAGAATTGTCTTTGCCTTTAAGCATATTTCCCATCATAGAACCAGCAGTCAGGAGTCTGCCCAGAGCGGCAGTAACAACGGCGGAGGTATGATGAATTTCCTCGGCACGATTGACTATATCGGTAGTATCAACGGCGGTAGCCATTACCTCTCCGTCGGAAGTTATACAACGAATTAATTTTCCCATAGTGATATCAGTTTACCTTTCTTGCTATATAAACATTGCGCTGTGATTTACTGCCAGGTGCATCGGTGGTGTTTTCCCCGTAGACCGCTTCAAGTTTTAAACCCGCTTCGTCAAGGGCTTGTTCTATTTCCTGCTCGGTATAGGCTCTTTCACAAAACTGCTCTCTAACGGTTTCCTTTTTAAAAAGACCGCATTTATAAGTGAAATCAAGGGTTATTTCAACCGTTACGCCGTCATCAAGCAAACGGTTAGACCAAACACACTCCACACCTTTTTTCCTCATTTTGTACGAACTATTGCCTAAAACATTTTTATGTTTATAAGGAGTGTTCATATCAAAAACAAAAAGTCTTCCCCCTTCTAAAAACAAAGAGATTTTAGAGAGCGTCTTTTTAAGGTCGGTATAATCTACAATATGATTAAGGCTGTCAAGACAGCAAACAGCACCGTCTACCGTTCCGTAAAGGTCAAGTTCGGTGCCGTTTTGACAAAGATACATTACAGGTTTTTCAAGGGTAATGTTTTTCATTTGCGCCTGACTGAGCATACCCTCTGACACATCGACACCGATTACATCAATTCCCATTTTTGAAAACTGTACCGAAAAGTTTCCCGTTCCGCAGGCAAAATCGAGTAAAAGGGTTGGCTTTTTGTCAAACTTCGAAAAAACATCTATAAGATACTCTGACCGTTTTTTATAATCAACATCATAGGTAAACAGGTCGTAAAAGGGCGAGAAATTATTATAATTGCTCATTTAATTTTCCAAGCAGTTTTTTAAAATATTCGCGGTCGGTTTCCATTGCCCGTTTAACTCGGCTTACGGTTGCACTTGAGGCACCCGTCTGCTCGACTATATCGCTATATACCCTATTTTCGCTTAACAGTTTTGCAACATAGAGGCGTTGGGCAATTAGTTGGGTTTCCTTTTCGGTGCAAAGGAATTTGAAAAAGTTTTTTGCCTCTGCCTTTGTTTCAAGGGCAGCCGCAGCGGCAAAAAAGTATTCTTCTGATAGGTCTCGTTTTTTGTCCATTAAAAAGGCTCCTTTGCTTTCTATATCTGTCCCGCAATACTCTTAAAATAATCAAGCGTTTCGTTTAACTGGGCGTCGATTAGTTCACGCTTGGTTTCTTCTGAAGAGTCGCACTGGGTTATGGTATATATTTCGTTTTTGGCTATCTCCCCTTTTCCCATAATGAGATTAAGGAGTTCTTTTTTGTTGTCTGACGACGAAACTATACCCGAATATTTAATTGATTCCTGAACAATCTTTCCGATTGCAACCGAACCGTATTCCATTACCGTATCAGCAAGGATAACTGTTTCTTTAGGCTCACAGGAAACGGGAACCTCTGCTTTGGGCTCAAAACTTACGGTTTCTGTTGGCTCTGTAACCGCTTTTTCTTCCTTTTTTGATTTCTTGGTTTGTTCGAGTTGTTCGGTTAAGGTTTTAACTAAAGTTTTAAGTTCGCTGTTTTCCCTTTTTACACAGTCGAGTTCACGCTGCAGGGAATTATGAGTTTCGATAAGTTCACTCATTTTGGCGATTAGTTTCTTCTTATTCACCGATTTCTTCCTCCGTATTTTCGGATATATAGTTTACATTTTCTGACATATAATCTTTAGTTTCTACGGGCAGGTTTTTCTTTTCAAGTTTCATTCTTACCGTTTCGTTGACTATATAGTAAATTATAGCAAAAAGCGGTACGCCGATTATCATTCCGATTACACCGAAAAGACCGCCACAAACAACGATTGCGAAGATAACCCAGAAGGGAGAAAGTCCTGTTGAGTCACCGAGAATTTTGGGGCCTAAAATATTTCCGTCGAACTGCTGAAGCAAGATTATGAAAATAGTGAAATAGAGTCCTTGCCAGGGGTTTGTAAGGGCTATAAGCACTATACAAGGAATTGCACCGATATAAGGGCCAAAGAAAGGAATTACATTGGTTACACCGATAATTACAGAAACTAAAACGGGGTAAGGCATTTTAAGAATTAAAACGCCGATATAACAAAGAATTCCGATAATAATTGAATCAACTATTTTACCGTTTATAAATCCGCTGAAAATATGGTTGCTTTTTCTGGCAACTGCCATAACACTGTCGGCAGTTTGCTTTTTAACAAAAGCGTAGATAATTTTCTTTGCCTGGGCACAGAAAGACTCTTTACGGAAGAGAAGATAAGCGGCAACAATTATTCCGATTATCAGGTCCCAAATGAACGAGGCGGTTTTGATAACTCCCGAGGCAACCTGACTTGCATAGGAAGCAAGGAAAGAAACAAGGTCTTTTTCAACAAAGTTCTTTTCCCAATCAAGAA
>JAZSLH010000036.1:0-1662 GCA_045535275.1 Acutalibacteraceae bacterium | reverse complement strand
TGTAGTTAACACTTGTCTTCCTAAGACCGTTGGCCTCCGACTTCCCTTGCCGCTAAAGCGGGAGCAACCGTTTTAGTTGCGGGAAACTATGTTTTCTCGTCAAGCAATATCCCCGCAACCGTCAAAGAAATCCGTTCTCTTTAAAGTCCCGCCAAAACCGAAATGGCGTTTTTTGAGATAAGTTCTTTGCCGTATTCTTCGGTTTTGGCCTGTTCTATTTTACCTCGGTAGAATTTTTCGGCAAAATCTACCGCAATGTTTTCGGCGTTTATAGCCGAATTTGCCAAAATAATCAGTCTGAACCCTTTTTCCATTTTGAAAAATCTGCTGTCGGCAAACTTGTCGCTTTGAGCGGATAAAATTTTTGCTAAAGAAATAGCATCTTTACAGTTTTTAAATTCTAAAATGAAGGGCGAAACCGTCTTTTCTGACAGTTTAAGAGTTAGTGTGGGTTTAATAAAATAAATATCACAACCACCTGATATATTGCCGACAATCTCGGTAAAAACGCCCTTTGCTCCAACCTTAAAACCGCTGTCGGTAATTGCCTTTTTAAGAAGCAGTTTAATTATATGCTGAGTCTGTTTAGAATCTTCGCAAATCTTTTCCTTTGAACCGAAAAGTTTTGTCATTTCTTCTTTGTCTAGCGAGATTCTGAATCTATCGCCTTTAAGCACCGTGTATGTCATATAGTTCCTCCAAACCAAAGGGTATATTTTTAAAAGAATGGGTCACCTTATCTTTTAAAGGCGGTGAAGACTTGCAAAATAATTCTAAAAAGGAAACAGTTAAACTAATACTAAAATCTGCTTTTGTAACGGCAATTTGTTTTTTGCTTATTGGTATAGGTTTTTTTGCCGCCAAATTCTTTTTTGGCGGATTTTAATATGTAAAGGAAGTATATTATGAACTACAGGGAACTTAAAAGCGGTACTGATGTCAGGGGAATCGCTTCCGATTTGGGCGGTAAAAACGTCAACCTGACAGATACTGCCGTTTTCGATATCACCTCTGCTTTTGCTCTTTGGATTGCCCAAAAATACGGCAAAAAGACTACTGACCTTAAACTTGCGGTAGGACACGATTCAAGAATTTCTGCCGATAGAATTTCCGCTAAGGCTATCGAGGCTTTTTCAAAACTCGGCGTACATATAATTGATTGCGGTCTGGCGTCTACCCCTGCAATGTTTATGACTACTGTCGATATACAAACCGACGGCGCCGTTCAAATTACCGCAAGTCATCACCCCTTTGACCGTAACGGGCTTAAATTCTTTACCCGCGAGGGTGGCCTTGAAAGTGCTGAACTTTCTGAAATAATTGACCTTGCCGAAAAGGGTAATTTTCCAAAATGTGAAGGCGCTCTCCTTGAAAAAATGGATTATATGTCGGTCTATGCCAAAGGCCTTCGCTCAATAATTTGTAAATCGGTTGGTAAAACCGAAGAAGAAAAGCCCCTTAAGGATTATCATATTGTTGTTGATGCCGGTAACGGTGTCGGCGGTTTTTATGCAACCGATGTTTTAGCCCCCCTTGGAGCAGATATTACGGGAAGTCGTTTTCTGGAACCCGACGGAATGTTCCCCAACCATATTCCAAATCCCGAAGATAAAACCGCAATGCAGAGCATTACCGAAGCGGTAATTGAAAGTAAGGCAGATT
>JAZSLH010000101.1:0-5003 GCA_045535275.1 Acutalibacteraceae bacterium | reverse complement strand
CCTGCGGCTTCACCTGCAACATAAAGACCTTCAATTTCGGTCTGCCAGTTTTCGTCAACCTTAACACCGCCGTTACAGTGCTGGGCACAAACGGCAATTTCCAAATATTCTGTGTATAGGTCAATATTATGGTCGGCGTAAAGTTCAATAGCGCCGATGTTCATTTTTTCAAGACGCTCGATAGGAGTACCGAAAAGTGCACCTGAACGTTCCAAATAGGTGTAAGCCTCTTCAGAAAGAACGTCAAAGCCTTTTTCAAGACCTTTGGGGTTCTTCATAAAGTCCAGATAAACGCGGTTTCCGTTTTTAATTTCCTTTGCAACAAGCAAATCTACCTTAGAAGAACCTTCGGTTTTTCTTGCGTCAAAGGGCCACTGATAACCCTTAAGGAATATAAGGTCTAACGATTCGTCGCCAAGGGCGTCATAAAGGAATTCGCGTTCGTTTCCGTCTTTGTCAACTGCAACAAAACGGGGGAGCACCTGTTGATAGGTTCCCGAAAGATTCCAACGGAATTTTGTACTTGCAATTCCGTACTGCCATTCTTCCATATTAGAAAGGGCAGCACCCGCGTCAATAGCAAGACCGGTAGCCCCGTGTTGACTCTTCGGATAAACGGTGTTCTTGTAAATTCCGGCAGGACCGCCTGTACAAAGAACAACATTTTGACAGCCAATTACCGAAATTTCGCCCGTTTTCATATTAGCACAAGCAACGCCCGTAACAGCACCGTTGTCGGTAAGAATTTTAACAACTCTGTTAAAGTCAATAATTTCAATTCCCTTTGCAAGTACCGAACGCTCTAACGCCTCGGTCATATACTTTGAGGTAAGAGGTCCGCAAGAGGTTGCGCGGGTTCTGGGGTCGTGGTCGGTTTTATAACCTGCATATTCGCCGTATTCGTTGGTGGGGAAGGGGACGCCGAGTTCAACAAGACGCATAAAGCAACGAGCCGAATAAGAAGCCTCGCAAAGAGCGTGTTCGCCCATAACTCCGCCGCCAGAATAAAGGGTGTCAGCCATTTCTCTTACGCTGTCGCCATCACTACCGCAAAGAGAAAGTTTATAGTAGGTCTGCTTGTCGCTTCCGGTGTTACGGGAGGTTCCCATAAGTCTGCCTTCGGTAACAATAGCAATATCTTTAACTCCAAGGTCGAAAAGTTTGTCCGCGGTATTATAACCGGCACAACCTGTTCCAATAATTAGTGTATTATATGTATTTCTCATAACTTTCTGATGTGCATTCCTCCGTCAAGAATAAAGGACTGACCTGTGGTGTAACCAAAGGTTCCGTCACAAAGAGCCACAACGGCTTTAGCAATATCGTCGGGCTGACCCCATCTGCCAAGTGGAATTAAACCATCAGCAATAAGTTTGTCGTACTTTTCTTTAACGGTTTCGGTCATACCGGTTGCAATAACACCGGGGCAAATTTCGTTAACCGTAATGTTGTCGGCTGCAAGACGGTCGGCAAAAAGTGTGGTAATCATAGTAACGCCGGCCTTTGAAATGCAATACTCTCCGCGGCTGGTTGAACTTGTGTAAGCCGAGCAGGAAGAAATATTAACAATAGAACCGCCTTTTCCCTGAGCAACCATTTCGTTTGCAACAACCTGGGTTAAGAAAAGGGTTCCTTTTGTGTTAATGCCCATAACAAAGTCATAACTCTCTTCGGTCATTTCAAGAAGGTCACGGCGAACCTTGGGGGCAACACCTGCAACGTTAACAAGGGCAGCAATAGTTCCCTTGCTTTTTGCAATCTCAACAAGTTCCTTTCTTGAAGCATCGTCCGAAAGGTTTCCCTTAACATAGGTAAACTCAATTCCGTCAAAAGCCGAAAGGTCATTTGTGTCAACTACATCCATTCCAACAATGGCAAATCCGGCTTTACCAAGTTGTAAAGCGCTTTCTTTACCAATTCCGCCAAGAACACCTGTTACAATTGCTACATTCATTATTTTATCTCCTTAAGCAAATTTCTGTAATATTCATTAAATACCGCACAACCCGATACCTTCTTATTTCTCATAAGCAAGGTGCATTTAGAACAGGCAACACAGCATTTTTTACCTTGGAAAGTTCCGTTTAAGTAATCTTTATAAAACTCGGGATATGCAAGCCACATTCTGCCGTAACCTATTAAGTCACATACTCCGTTTTCAAGTTGTTTTGCTGACTGCTCGAAAAGGTCATCACGGTAATAGGAAAGTCCTGAACCGACAACCACAAGACTTGGAAATTTCTCTTTAACGTGTTTCTCGATAGTAACAAAACGCTCAAGACCGGTAGTTGCCGGTTCGGGAGAAACATATCCGCCTTGTCTGTAAGGACGGTTAACGTGGGGATTGTAATAGGGGTTTCCAACCGTAACATTTAAAACTTTAACGCCCTGAGCCCTAATCATTTCAATAAGTCTGTCGGGTTCGGTAAAGTCAATCTCATTTTCTTCGGTTGTTCCAAAACCGTAAGGCTTCGGTACCATATCAGAAACGCTAAGACGGGTGCCGATTAAAAGGGTGTCGCCAACCGCTTCTTTAACCGCTTTAATACAGTCGAGCAAAAGTTTAGAACGGTTCTCAAAACTTCCGCCGTAGCGACCGGGTCTTGTAAAGCCGGACAAAACTTCCTGGAAAAGATATCCGTGGCAAGACTTAACATCAACGCCGTCAAAACCGGCATCAAGAGCAAGTTTTGCAGAAGCGGCATATTTTTCTGCAAGGGTGTCCAAATACTCATCGGTAACAATGTTCTCGTCGGTAACGGGACGGGTTTGTTCATATATGGGGTGACGGTATGCAATCATAGGAACAATACTCTGTCTGCCCGAGTGGGTGAGTTGAAGAACAAAAATAGGTTCAATACCGCATTCTTCTTTGGCAAGATTCTTAAGGTCTTTAACAAGGGTTTTGAACTTAGGTAAATTATCCTCGGTTAACATCATCTGACGGGGATTTGTTCTACCCTCGGGGCAAACGGCGTTTGCCTCGAACCAAATAAGTCCCGCACCGCTTTTTGCAGCACGAACATATTTTGCAATAGTAAGTTCGCTGGGACTTCCGTCGAGGTTGCAGTCACAGCCTTCCATAGGCTGAAGAACTACTCGGTTTGGGATTTCCCATTGGTCAATTTTAAGTGGTTTTTTAATCATAGACAACCATCCTTTATTTTAATAACTTTATTATATCAAATATTATAAATAATTTATATAGTTTTTTTGGTAATAACATTGCTTTTCTTGCAAAGATATGTTAGAATATGGAAGAGATGAGGTGAGTATAGTGACCATTTCTGTTAAAACTGATTCGTTTTTGCAAAGTGCAATAGAATATATCGACCAGAATCTTTGCGAAAAGATTTCTTTAGACGACCTTGCAAGGCATACTTTTCGGTCCAAATCCTCTTTTTGTCATCTTTTTGAGAAAAAAATGAAAATAACTCCAAAACAATACATTCTTAAGAAAAAACTTGCTTTCGCCCGAAAAAAGCTTCGGGAGGGAACCCCCGCAACCGACGTCGCAAAGCAGATTGGGTATGAAAACTACAGCAATTTTTACCGTGCTTATAAAAAGCAATACGGCTTAAGTCCAACCAAAAAATAGCAGCCAAACCGACACCCTTTAAGAGCGTTGAGTTTGGCTGCTGTTTTTATCTGCCCCTGTATTCCTGTTTTAAAACTTCTGCCATTTCCTCTGGTGACTCCTGACACCCGTTTTTAAGCCATAATTTTATAATGGCATTAAGACCATTCCTGAAAAATTCAATATGATATTTTATATTACTTTCAATATGTTCTTTTTCGGCTCGGCTTGTGTCATAAATTGATATAAGGTGTTTTTCATCATAGCAAAGTTTAAAATATGTTTTATAAAAGAGTTGATTTTCCTTAATATGCGTAAACATTTTTAGTGCACCGCTATGCTCATTGAAATAATCATAATCGGCAAATAGATTGCTAAACTCGTTTTCAAGTTTTTCTCTTGTCTTGTCCGCAAGGTCAAATATGTCAATGTAATTGGCGTAAAAGGTGCTTCGGTTCAACCCCGTGTTTTTAATAATATCCGAAACGGTTATGTCCTTAATTTCACTGGTTTGTAAAAGTTCTATAAAAGCCTTTTCAATCTTTTCCATCGACGCTTTTCTTCGCTTATTATTCTTCACATTCATAATTTTCTCCCATTATTCCAACACTTGTTGCAAATTTGATGATTGTTTTGTCTTGTCAAAAATATTATACTATGTTTGCAATAAAAACACAAGTGTTGGTTTAATGAAAGGAGATTTTACAATGAAAAAAAGTAGTTTTGTTGCACTTGTTATGGGAACCGTAAGCGGAGTGCTGTTTGCACTTGGTATGTGTATGGCGTTACTTGTCGAATGGAACGCCTTTACTCAGGGCATTATCTTTGGTGCAATAGGTCTTGTGCTGGGTATTATTACTGTTCTCGTATGGTGCAAAATGGAATACAAGAAAATGCCTAAGATAAACGGAAAAAATCTGTTTCGTATCATTTACGGTGTCGTTTCCGCTTTAGTTCTCGGCGTTGGAATGTGCCTCTGCCTTGTCTGGCAGCAAATCGTGTGGGGAACTCTAATCGGACTTCTCGGTATCATTATGCTTGTATTTCTCATTCCTATGATTAAAGGAATAAAATGAAAATATTAAATATTGCAAGAAATCCTTATTTAAGTCTGGCGTTTAACTCTGCTTATGCTCTCTCAAACTGCATACTGGGTTTATCTCTGCCTTCCTGGTGGTTTATAACGTCGGGTGCATATTATGCCGTTCTTGCAACAACCCGTTTTTCTATACTCCAAATCAAACGCAAAGCAAAAGACGATTTTGATATCGAACTTTTCTACTTGTTGGTTGCGGGAGCCGGAGCCCAACCAACAACCTTCGGGTTTTGAGCCTCGCGGTAAACCTTAAAAATTGTCAATGGGTACTCATTGGCTATGCTTGCTATTACCTTTTAGAGTTACTTTTAACCTGTTTACTTATAAACG
>JAZSLH010000051.1:0-5929 GCA_045535275.1 Acutalibacteraceae bacterium | reverse complement strand
CTCTTTTTTAACCCTTGTTTTCTTAAGTATAGGTGATAACTTTTTATAAATAGCAAAGCATATCAAAGCATCAATAATGCCCTTTGCAAAATTAAAAGGCAAATTAAAAATGAATAAAGCTTCCCAAAGATTATCAACCGAAGGAAGTATAGAAGAATACATTCCTAAAATCGCTTCCATCGGTAAAAGGAATTCTGCAAAAATGGGATAAACAATATAATAATTAGAAAAAACACTTATTATCGCCATTAGCAATGCGCCAAGCAAAGAACCTATTAAGGCACCTTTTCGGTTATGCATAAACGAATAAAATACACCAGCCACACCTACATATATTGCGCCCATAATAAAATTAGAAAGTTCACCAACGCAGAGAGTGCTTGTTACAAAACAATGCAATGCATTCTTTACAAAGCATACTAGAATACCATATAATGGCCCATACGCAAATGAAGCTATGATTGCAGGCAGTTCAGAAACATCGAACTTAATAAATGCAGGCATAAACGGCAATGGAATCTCAAGAAGCATTAAGACAAAGCCTAATGCACCGAAAATTGCACTAACTGTAATTTTTTTTACAGCATAACCCGAGCTTTTGAGATGTTTTTCTTTTTTCATGATTTTTCCTCCAAAATATAAAAATTAGTTTCGGAAAGAAAAAGTCCCCAAGGAGTACAAAGGGTCCTTGGGGTACACTTATAACATAAGAACTTTTTCTTCTTTCATCCGGACTATACCGTCGGCTTTGGAATTTCACCAAATCAGCCAAGTAGGCTCGCGGGCTTTACCGCCGGTGAGGAATTGCACCTCGCCCCGAAGACATTATCATTATATTCTTATCTTTAAATTTTGTCAAGCGTTTATGCTGCACGAAGTCTTAGTCTGATTTTATCAGCAATCATCGCAATAAACTCACTATTTGTGGGTTTGCCTCTGTCGGTATGAATAGTATAGCCGAAATAGGCATTTAGAACATCAAGGTCTCCCCTGTCCCAAGCAACCTCTATAGCATGACGAATTGCTCTTTCAACCCTTGATGATGTAGTTGAAAATTTCTTGGCAACCGTAGGATAAAGTAGTTTTGTAACAGAATTTATTACATCCTCGTTCTTTACTGAAAGAAGAATTGCTTCACGAATATAATGATAACCCTTAATGTGAGCAGGGACTCCAACCTGATGGATAATTTCGGTAACCATTACCTCAAGGTCGTGGTCACTTAACACGCCTTCGCCCGACACAATAGGTCTTATATTTGTTTTCCAGCCCGAAAACTTTATAATTCTTTCGGCAAGAGTAGTATAGTCAAATGGGCGAAGAAAGAAATAAGTAGCGCCCGCTTTTAAAATTTCAGATTCAAGTTGTGAATTGTCAAATCCCGAAAGAACCATAACAAGAGGCTTTTCTTTCTCATTCATATCCTTTATGTTTTGGAGAACTCCTAAAATATCAAGGTTCGGCATAAAAACATCTGCCAAAACTACGTCAGGTTTTGTTGTTCTGATTTTTTCAAGAAGTGTTACTCCATCCTTTTCACACATTACTGCATTCATACCATAAGTTGAAAGTACCTTTTGACACTGAACGCCAAACTCTGCTGAATTGTCCGCTATTATTACATTTAACTGGTGCATATTGCTACCTCCTTTTGAATTTTACAAACACATTTTACCACAGAAGTTTAAGAATTGCAATAGTAAATATCGTCTTTTCTGACATTCTGTTATTTTTACATATTATATTGGGTATTTTTGTTAAAAAATATAGAAAATTACAAATAAATTTATTAGGTTCGATAAAATAGTGTCGAAAACACAATATTTAAATTGTCAAAAGAAAAGTTAAAAAATCATTTATTGCGAATAAAAAAAACACGGTAACGATGAATCGTTACCGTGTAAAATTAAGGTCTTATTCTGTCTCTGTCTCTTGGGAATGCGGTTGCCTGTTTAATGTTATCAAGTCCTAAAATGTTTTGAACAATTCTTTCAAGACCAAGACCCAGTCCACCGTGAGGAGGCATACCGTATTTATGCATAGTGAGGTAATCCTCGAAATCATCAATATTCATTCCCCTGCTCTGCATCTTTTTGACCTGCATTTCATAATCATGAATACGCTGACCGCCCGTTGTTACTTCAAGTCCGTAAAGAAGCATATCAAAACTTAAGGTGTAGTTGGGGTCGGTCGGGTCTTCCATAGTATAGAAAGGACGCTTAACGGTGGGATAGTGAGTAATGAATACAATCGGCGAATTATACTCTTTTAGGAAATATTCGCCAAGCCATTTTTCTTCCTCGGGGGCAAAGTCGGGTTCGAGCATTGCGTTTTCGCCTTGCGGTCCGGGGTGAGCGTCGGCAAAGAGTTTTTTAGCCTCAATAAATTTTATTTTTGGGAAACTTTCAAGTTCAGGAAGCCTATTTCCCTGACCTAAATACATTTCAAGTTCAGGTGCATATTCTTCGTTTAAAAGTTTAAACATATATTTAAACATTCTGGCTTCAAGTTCCATAATATCTTCAAATGAATTTATAAAGCCCATCTCTAAATCAAGACCCTGAAACTCATTTATATGACGGTTTGTACTATACTTTTCTGCTCTGAAAACAGGACCGACAGTAAATACCTTTTGGAAAACACCAACCATAATCTGTTTATAGGTTTGAGGACTCTGATTAAGATAAGCCTTTTGACCGAAATAATCAACCTCAAACATATCGGCTCCGCCCTCTGCACCTGCTGTAACCATTTTAGGCGGTACAAATTCGGTAAATCCCTCTTCACGAAGGAACTGACGGAAAGCGTACATAACACCGTCGGCGATTTTGAGAATTGCTCTTGTTTTGGGATTGCGAAGGGCAATAATTCTATTATCAAGAAGAGTGTTAAGATTGAGTTTTGCCATTTTTTTATCGTTGCTGATTTCAACGGGCGGGACTTCTGCCTTTCCCGAAATTCTGGTCATATTGTTAATACGAATATCAAAACCTAAACGGCTTCTTTCTTCAACAATAAGAGTTCCGTCTACAATTACACATTCTTCTGTGCTAAAGTCCTTAATATCGCACTGTGAGATGCCTTCTTCCCAGACGCACTGGAAAACCATACGAGCGCTGCGAAGGATTACAAAGGCAAATCCGCTCATTTCACGAATTCTGTGAAGAGTGCCTTTTACAGTAATCTTATCTCCGTCTTTAATTGTTCCGTTTTTAAAGCCGTCGATGATATAAGAAATATCCGAAGTGTCGACACGCTTTTCAACATTTAAAAATTCCATAGTTTTTCTCCTTATAAAATAAAAATCCGCCATTCATCCCTTAAAAATGGGACGAAAGACGGCTTCCGCGGTACCACCCAATTTAGCCAAACGGCTCACTCAAAAGATTAACGCTCTTAACACGGTCGGTTCTACTCGCAAAGGCTTTCTTCCGACAGCTTCGGGTGTCTTTTCGCAGATGATTTCATACCGTATTTACACCAACAACGGCTCTCTTTAATGAAAAACAAAAACTACTTTTCCCATCAACGCTTTTTTCGTGAAGATTATATCATTTTTTATTTGTTATGTCAACACAGTTTAAAAATTTAATTTGAGAAAAAATTTCCTTTAATATAATCATTTGTTTGTTAAACAATAATATTGCAGACGCAAAAATAAAATGAAAAGGAGTGAATAAAAATGGCAAAGAACGTAGTTCCCGAGGCTAAGGACGCTCTCAATCGTTTTAAGATGGAAGCCGCTAACGAAGTTGGCGTAAACCTCAAGCAGGGTTATAACGGAGACCTTACTTCTAAACAGGCCGGTTCTATCGGTGGTCAAATGGTTAAGAAGATGATTGAGTCTTACGAAAACAGCATGAAATAATCGCTATAACACTTTGCAGACATCCAATAGGATGTCTGCGTCTTTACATAGTTTACCAACGAATCTTTGAATAATATTTTGATGTGGCGGTTCCTACATTTTTTAGCATAAATACACCACCGTCATATTCTCCTTTTGGGCAGCCTTCATGTGCTGTAGTAATGAACAAAATGTCATTCTTATCTCCGCCAAAAGTAACACTAATAACTCTTCTTACAGGCAACTCATATGTTCTTATGAGTTCTCCACTTTCAGAAAAACATTTGAGCGTCGAACCTACTGTTCTGCAATCAGTTACCCATAGGTTGCCTGAATCGTCAATGGTAATGCCGTCAGGGAAACAGTTTTCTGAGAAAATTCGCCTATTATTGACTTCTCCGCTATCAGCGTTGTAATCATAAACAAATACTGCATCCGCGTCGGTTATAGCAAAATAAAGTTTAGTATTATCCGGGGAAAAGGCAATACCGTTTGGAGTGGTATATGGCAGTTTTTCAATGACTGTCATTTCTCCATTAAGGTCTATTCTTGTGAAAAGACAATCCTTTCCACGCATTCCCGGAACAAAATAGTTATCTGCTAAAATTCCGCAATATATACGACCAAGACTATCAACTATACAGTCATTAAAAAGTCCGACGGGATATTTTCTTAATAGAATCGGTTCTTCATATGCAGACCATTTGTAAACACAACCATTATCGGCAAAAACAATAAGATAATCTTCCTGTTCTAAAATGCTTGAAATATTACCAATATTAAGGTTAAAAATCTCAAAATCGTAAATGTCGGTATTATATCTTTTTCTGAAAATCTCGCCGTCCAAGCCACGCCAATAGAGCATATTATCTTTTCTAATATGAATCGGTGATTCTGAAAGCCGTGGTTTGCAGTTTGCAAAAACTTCAACGTTAGACATGTATTTTTCTTCCCTTCATAACTTTTAAACTAATAATAACAATATCTTTGCTTTAATGCAATTGAACAAATCGTTCCATTATATTTTCCGAACCCTATTTATTGAATTATATATAATTATGTGATATAATTCATTTGCTATCTTGTATTTAGAGGTGATTTTATGTACAAAGTCGGTCTTTTTAACGACTCTTTTCCACCAACTATTGACGGAGTCGCTAACACCGTTTATAATTACGCTAATATAATGAACGGCCGTTTTTGCGAGCCGGTTGTTGTAACTCCAAAATACCCAAATGTTGTTGATAATTACGATTTTGAGGTTTACAGATATAATTCCGCAAAACTAACTACCTCTATGCCCTATCGTGTAGGAAACCCTTTTTCTCCAAAAACTCTTCACGACCTTGCAAAAATTAAGTTCGATATTCTTCACGTACATTGTCCGTTTGCTTCAAGTGTATTGGCTCACGAAGTTTCCCTGCTTTACAGGATGAAAATACCAACTGTCCTTACCTATCACACAAAGTTCGATATTGATATTGACAATTATGTGGATAATAAGCCCTTTAATATGGTTGCCAGAAAATTTGTTGAAACAAATATAGGTTATGCAGACGAGGTATGGACTGTATCAAAAGGCACCCTTAAAAGCCTTCGTAATTTAGGCTATGAGGGCGATGTTGTAATAATGCCTAACGGAACTGACTTTGTAAAAGGCAAGGCTTCAAATGAAGATATCGCAGAAATTGACCGAATTTACAGAACCGAAAACGAGCCTCTTGTTTTTCTTTACTGCGGAAGAATGAATTGGTACAAAAATCTTAAAATCACGCTCGACGCTTTAAAAATTCTTTCTGATTCGGGTATACGCTATAAAATGTTTTTCCTTGGTGAAGGTCCTGACAGACCTATGGTAGAGGCATATGCAAAACAAATCGGTGTTTCGAACAACACTATTTTTTGCGGTGCTATTTACGACCGAGAAAAAGTTCGAGCATATTTTAGCCGAGCCGATTTATTCCTGTTTCCCTCTACCTATGATACTTCGGGTCTCGTTGTTAAGGAAGCCGCCGCTTGCAGTTGTGCCTCTGTTCTTATAAAAGGTTCTTGTGCTGCAGAAGGTGTTGAAGACGGAGTTTC
>JAZSLH010000107.1:0-1625 GCA_045535275.1 Acutalibacteraceae bacterium | reverse complement strand
AGAAAATCCGTGCCAAGCACTAACGGGAGCGTAAAGTTTATGTTCGCCCGTAAAAATATCTATTCCGCAAATACCGTTGTTGCCGTTAGAATATTTACAGTAGTAAATTTTACTGCCGTCGGCACTCCACCATTCGTGGCTTGCTTTTTCAAGGTTTAAAGGAGCCCAGTATTTTTCTTCGCCGTCACGGGTTACGGTCCAAAGGCGCATAAATACTCCGTTTTCATCGGTTCTGATAGAACGCCAGTTGCCGTCTTCGTCCTTTTCAAATTCTTCGGCCATAAGGGCAATATCCTTATAAACGGGGTTAAACTGTGCGTGGTTTCTAAGGAACTGCGGTCTTGTCCAAACCTTAAATTCTCCGGTTGCAATAGTAAGGGAGCCCGCAACACATTCCTTTGCGTTATAACTGTCAAAAAACAACTCGGTTTTGTCGGGGCTAAAGGTTAAATGGGTAGCGGGAGAAACTAAATGTGCGCTTCTGACGGGAGTCATTTCACTGGGAAGATTACAAAGCAGTTCAGTAGGTTCGTTTGGATTAGGCGAACGGCGGTAAACACCTCTATGGTTAGCGAAAATAACGTCGCCGGTTTCCTCGTCAACAATAGGAGTTACATCGTGGAAATGTGCGTCGGGGAAATGACGCACTTCGTCGGTAGTAAAGTCGACAAGACCGAGTGTACGGTATTCAGCGGGTGGGAAGGTGCAGTAAAACCATAAATATTTTGCCTCGCTGACCATACTGGGATTTACAAAATAGAAGCCTTGTTGCTGGGTTGCGACATATGTTTTAAGAACATAGTATTCAGCACCCGATTTATCTACCCTTTTTTCAAAATGTTTTGAAGTTTCAACAGTATACATATTATTTCTCCCTTATCAGAAAAAATGAAAGTTTAACCTTTTTTAGCAAGGCGCTCTTTTTGTCTTGCAAGAAGGGTTTCAAACCAAAGTTCAGGGTTTGGAATAGCCGAAACTTTTTCCATAGTAGAAACACCTGCTCTTGTAACGGTACAGGTTTCGCGTTGCTCGGTGTTACAGTCTTTTGAACCGTTAATAAGTGCAGCACCGTGGGTTCCGATAACCTCAGCAGAAAGCATCATAGCCGAAAGAGCACCGCGTTGGGTTAAAGCCATATCATAAAGTTGATAAAGCGCCGCAATTTCTTTTTTGTTTTCAATTACTGCTTCATTAAAGAAATTGTCACAAAGGGCACAAACCTTATCAAAAAGGTTTTTCATATCTTCAACCGAACGGTCAAAGTCGGCAACACGGCTCATTTCAAGTTGGAACTCATCACGGATTTGTGCAATATTTGAAACGCCGTACTTAATTTCAGGCAACTCAAATGAAGGCTGTGTACGAGCACAAATATCTTTTTCTGCAATATGCTCTGCTGCACGAAGTCCTCCAACCTGGGTAGAGTTAAGTGCGCTTCCGCCCGGGCGGTAAACGCCAAAGGTTCCCGCGGCCCCCCCCGCAGCATACAGGCCGCACACGTCGCTCTGCCAATGCTCGTCCACAGCAACGCCACCGTTACAGTGCTGAGCGCAGACCGCGATCTCCAGATATTCGTTATACAGGTCGATACCGTGGTCGGCATATAACTCAATGGCCCCAATATT
>JAZSLH010000072.1:0-2485 GCA_045535275.1 Acutalibacteraceae bacterium | reverse complement strand
GGGATTGCAAGAAAAAAATATACCCTCCATGGATAAGTTTTGAGGGGTGCGGGGACTTTTTCAAAAGCCCACCGCAAAACAAAAAAGGATCGGGCAAAAGCCTGCCGCAAGCTCAATTTCATGAAAAAAAGCACCCGAAGGTGCTTTTTTTAATCATACATTCCTTTTGCGGTCATTTCGGCAATAGCGTCAACAACGCTTTGTTTGTCCTCGCGGTAGGTAACCCCGTACCAGCGGTCGTTGCTTGAGAGAACGCGGACCTTTTTCTCCCCGCGTTTAATAAGAGCGTCAATTTCTTTTGGAATAAAGAATTCGGTTTTGGGCTCGTTTATATTATCTTTAAGGAAGAGTTTGAAATCTTCTTCAAGATAGCCGAAAATGTCGGGAGTAAGCCCCCACATATTCATTGAAACAAGGGTTTCGGGGGAGAATTCGTCGGTGACATTTCCCTCGTCGTCAAAGGCTTTACAGTCCTTGATTTTTGCAACCTCGTTTACATCTTTAAGATAGCCGTCTTCCTGAACACAGACGCCTCTTGAAACGGTGCCGTTTTCGGTAAGGGTGTTGACGAGTTTAAAGCCGACCATACAATATTCGCCCGGTGCTTGTTTTTTAAGTTCGTTATATAAAGAGACAAAGGCAGATTTTCCGTAATAGTCGTCAGCATTTATTACGGCGAAAGGTTCATTTACAAGGTTCTTGCAACAAAGAATTGCCTGACCCGTTCCCCAAGGCTTAATTCGGGTTTCGGGGCAAATAAAACCGCCCGGCAGGTCGTCTTTTTCCTGAAAAGCGTACTCAACCTTAACCATTTTTTCAATTCGGTTTCCGACTAAAGCCTTAAAGTCTTTTTCGATTTCGTGTTTTATAACAAAAACAACCTTATCAAACCCAGCTTTAACGGCGTCGTAAACGGCGTAGTCAACAATTGCTTCGCCGTTTTTTCCGACCGGCTCGGCCTGTTTAAGACCGCCGAAACGGCTTCCCATTCCTGCCGCCATAACTACTAAAGTTGCGTGGAACTCCATAGAAAAATCTCCTTAAAAATTTTTGAATACAAATAAAATATCTGCATATTTATATTAGTACACATTTTACTCTTTGTCAAGGAACAAGCAGGTCAAAAAGAGGAGTTTAAAATATATTCATATTTATTTACTTGACAACGGCAGATTAAAAACATATAATAGACACGTTGCATTAGCATGGCTTGTCCCTCGCATTATTATTTATTGAATGGAGAAGAAACAAAATGGCTAAAAGCATACAACTCACTAAAGAGGGTCTTGAAAGACTTAAAGGTGAGTTAGAAAGACTAAAAACCACCGGCAGAACCGATATTGCCGAAAAAATCCGAGTTGCCAGAGGCTATGGCGACCTTTCGGAAAATAGTGAATATGATGAGGCAAAGAACGAACAGGCAAAAATTGAAGCCAGAATCATTGAACTTGAAAAAATGCTTGAAAATGTTGTTATTATAGAGGAAGATGTTGATACCGACTCGGTTACTATCGGAGTTACCGTAACCGTTTTTGATGTTGAGTTTGGCGAAGAACTTACCTACAGAGTAGTCGGCTCTGCCGAGGCTGACCCGATGAACGGGCTCATTTCGGATGACTCTCCCGTAGGAAAGGCTCTTTTAGGCTCCAAGGTGGGCGATGAAGTTACCGCCGAAGCCCCCGCAGGAGAACTTAAGTTTAAAATTGTCGGAATCTCAAAATAATTCGGCGCGGACAGGATTATCCTGTCCGCCTTTACTTATAATAGGGCGTTGCTTTTGTTTTAGCAAGGCTTAAAACAAGGAGAAAAGAATGCAGAAGAAAAGCGAAACTTTAAGCCAAAGAGAGTCGGCTCAAAAGGAACTTATAAAACTTAAAAAAATGCAACAAGGACAACTTGATACCGCCTCTCTTGAAAAAACCGAAAAGACCGAACTTAAAACCTTTAGCGAAAAATTCAGCCACTTTATGAATTATCATAAATATAAGGTTATAGCGGGTGTCGTCGGCGCAGCCGTTCTTGCGTTTATAATTTATTCTGCCGTTTCTATCCCGAACTATGACGCAAAGGTCACCGTTTACTGCTATGAATATGTTTCAGCCGAAGAACTTGTTGGAATTGAAGAGTGGATAGAAGAATATTATCCCGATGTAAACGAAAACGGAAAGGTTGAAATTTTAGCAACCGACTGTTCTTTCAGCCTTGAAACCGACCAAAAGTCTTATGTTGACAATATGATGCTTAAAATTCAGTCTATTTTAAGCAACGACAAACAGGCGATGCTCTTTATTCTTGACGAAGAGAGTATGAATTTCTTAAACGGAATTTCGGACGAGATAGTGCTCTTTACTAAAGAAAATATTGTAGAACTTCCCGACAGTTTTTACGACGCTCTGCCTAAAGACAGACACAATCTGCTCCCCGGCAAAACCCGTTATCTCTGCCTTAGAACTATAGGCTCAACTGCGGTTGAAACCGAAAAGGG
>JAZSLH010000176.1:0-10276 GCA_045535275.1 Acutalibacteraceae bacterium | reverse complement strand
ATTGCTAACAAAATGGGCGGTTTTTCGGGCTCTGCAATAATGCCCGTTGCTCTTCGTATGGTTTATCAGGTATACGGAGCGGTTAAAATCCCAATTATAGCCATGGGTGGTATTACTACTGCAGAAGACGTTATCGAAATGATGCTTTCGGGTGCAACCGCCGTTCAGGTTGGTGCTGCAAATCTTGTTGAACCTTTTGCTTGTAAAAATATTATCGAAGACCTACCTCGCGTAATGGAAAAATACAATATTACTTCACTTAAGGATATAATAGGAGGAGCACACTAATGGGTAAAGATGTAATTATCGCTTGCGACTTTGCAAGCAAGGTGGACTGTCTTAACTTTCTTGACAAGTTTACGGGCAAAAAACCTTTTGTAAAAATCGGAATGGAACTTTTCTATGTAAGGTCCCGAAATTGTTAAGGAACTTAAAAACAGAGGCCATAAAATCTTTTTAGACCTTAAACTTCACGATATTCCTAATACCGTTAAAAAATCTATGTCGGTGCTTTCCCGTCTTGTTGTTGATATGACTTATCTTCACGCTGCCAGCACTATTTCAATGATGGAAGCGGCTATTGAGGGTCTTACCCGTGAAGACGGAAGCCGTCCCTTACTTATTGCGGTTACCCAACTTACTTCTACCGACCAGGAGCGTATGGAAAACGACCTTTTAATTAAAGAACCGATTGATAAGGTTGTTATGCACTATGCTTCAAATGCCGCAAAGGCAGGTCTCGATGGTGTTGTATGTTCTCCTCTCGAAGCAGGAAAGGTTCACGAAACTTGCGGAAAGAATTTCTTAACCGTAACCCCCGGTGTCCGTTTTGCCGACGGAGATATCGGCGACCAAAAGCGTGTTATGACTCCTGCCGAGGCTAAAAAGATTGGTAGCGACTATATTGTTGTTGGCCGTCCTATTACTGCCGCTGCCGACCCGGTTGCCGCGTATGAACGCTGTGTAGCAGAATTTGTAGACTAAGAGGTGCAAAAATGGAAAGTTATAAAAGAGAATTTATTCAGTTTCTTGAGGGTGCCGGAGTTTTAAAGTTTGGTGACTTTACTGCAAAATCAGGTAGAAAAATACCTTACTTTATAAATGCAGGAGACATTAAAACAGGCGACCAAATTTGCAAACTTGGCGAATTTTATGCAAAAGCCTATTTTGAAAAAGTAGGAAACAAGAGAACCGTTCTTTACGGACCTGCCTATAAAGGTATTCCGATTGCTGTATCTGTTGCCACCGCCCTTTCAAGAGAGGGACTTGATGTACCTTTCTTCTTTAACCGTAAAGAAGAAAAAGACCACGGCGAAGGTGGTGTTTTCGTAGGTTATAAACCTCAGGAAAACGAGGAAATAGTAATCGTTGAAGACGTTATTACCGCAGGAACCGCAATAAGAGAAAGCATGGCTATTCTTTCTTCACTTAAAGGTACAAAGGTTGCCGCTACCTTCGTTATGGTAGACCGCAAAGAAAAAGGTCAAACCGAAAAGAGTGCTATGGCAGAGGTTGGCGAAGAATACGGCTTCCCCGTATATTCTGTAGTTGATGTCTATGATATTATAGAATATCTTGAAGAAGACGAATCAAACCGTGAAAATGTTGACCGAATTAAGATATATCTTGAGGTAAACGGAGCGAAAGAATAATAATCCGAAAGGAATTTGATATGAGAAATTTAATTGATATTCTCGACCTTAGTGTAAATGAAATTGATGAACTCATAGCAACAGCAAATGACATTATTGCCAGCCCCGAAAAATACGCTAAAAAGTGCGAGGGTAAAAAACTTGCAACCCTGTTTTTTGAACCCTCTACCAGAACCCGTCTTTCTTTTGAAGCGGCAATGTATGAACTCGGTGGAAATGTGCTTGGCTTTTCTGAGGCCGCAAGTTCTTCTTCCGCTAAGGGCGAAAGCGTTTGCGACACGGTAAAGGTTGTAGGCTACTATGCCGACATTATTGCAATGCGTCACCCAAAAGAGGGAGCGCCACTTGTTGCCTCTATGAAAGCGGGAATACCTATTATAAATGCGGGAGACGGCGGTCATAATCACCCGACCCAAACCTTAACCGACCTTTTAACAATTAAACGCGAAAAGGGAAGTTTTAATAACCTGACTGTCGGTTTCTGTGGAGACCTTAAGTTCGGCAGAACGGTTCACTCGCTTATTGGTGCACTTTCACGATATGAAAACATAAAAATTGTTCTCGTTTCCCCAACAGAATTAACTATTCCCGAATATATTAAAAATGAAGTATTAAAGGCGAATAATATTGAGTTTGTTGAAACAACGAGTCTTGAAGAGGTAATGGGTCAACTTGATATTCTTTATATGACCCGTGTTCAGCGTGAACGCTTCTTTAACGAACAAGACTATATCAGACTTAAGGATAGTTATATTTTAACCCCTGAAAAGTTAGAACACGCTAAAGAAGATATGTGTGTCCTTCATCCGCTTCCCCGTGTAAACGAAATTGCCGTTTCGGTTGACAGCGATAAAAGAGCAAAATACTTCGAACAGGCACGAAACGGAAAATATATTCGAATGGCCCTTATTCTGAAACTTCTGGAGGTGGAGTAAATGACAGTAAGTCCTATTGAAAACGGAATTGTCCTTGACCATATCACCGCAGGGAAAGCAATGCAACTTTATAAGGCGTTAGGTCTTGATGAACTGAATTGTCTTGTTGCTGTAATAAATAATGCCTACAGTCTTAAATCTCCAAGCGGAAGAAAAGACATTATTAAGATTGACGCCCAGATTGATTTAAATCTTGACATTATCGGATATATCGACCCGGGTATAACCGTAAATGTAATCAAAAACGGAGTTAACACAAAACTTCCAAAAATTGAACCTCCCGAAAAAATCGAGGGAATTATCAAATGTAAAAACCCTCGCTGTATTACCTCTGTTGAGCGTGAAATTCCCCATGTTTTCAAACTAACCGACAAGAAAAATATGGTTTACCGCTGCATCTACTGTGAATCTAAATCAAAATAATAAAACGGAGCACTTCAATGAAGTGCTCCGTTTCTTATTTAAAATTAAATCAAAGAAATAATATATGGTATTCCGTATGAAATTAAAGAGATAATAACTCCTGCTGTAATAACACCAAAGAAAATTGTCCAAAAAGCCTTAGTGCGATTTAATCCAAGAATATTTGCTACAAGTGCTCCCGTCCACGCTCCTGTGCCCGGCAGGGGAATTGCAACAAGTATGAACAGACCCCAAATACTTGCGGTATTAACCTTTTTGCTTTTATTAGTGGCTTTCTCATCAATTTTTCTAACAAGTTTAGCCATCCACAAAAAATTTGTTTTATCAATAAAATCAAAAATCTTTCTTATAAAAAGCAAGATGAAAGGAATGGGAACCATATTAGCAATAACGCAAATTGGGAAGGCGACGAAAAAATTCACTTGGAGGACACTTGCGGCTATAAGACCACCACGCAGTTCAAATATCGGAAGCAACGAAATAATAAATGCCGCGACTTCGGGTATTAACCATTTGTCCAGTAATAAAGCAAATTGTTCAATAATCTGTTCCATAATAACTCCTACTGAAAACTTTTGATTAGTTCATAAAAGAAACCGTTTTGCTCATTTAAAATGGGATTTTCAAGGCCAACTGCGGGTAAATAAACAAAGAAATATGCCAGAACGCCGAAGGCTATAAGTAATAATATTACAATTATAAGAAGAATTATGCTTGACGCCCTTTTGGGTGTTTTACTTTTCTTTTTAGGTTCTGAAAGTTCAATAGCGAGTGCTTCTAAATCTGCAGTATGATTTATACCCGGTTCAACAATACTTCTTGAATGTTTTTCGCTTTCTTGATTGTCTTTTCTCGTGTCATCAGCAGGAATAACAGGCTCACTTTCAGCAGATGGTTCGGCTTCATTTATTTTGTCGGGCTCGTCATTGCTTGCGTTATTTTCTGAAAGATTTTCACTTGCCTCTTCTTGTTCTTCAGTCGGCACATTTTGTTTTTCAAGACCTTCTGATTGGTCAGAAAACACAGGGATGTTATCGATAGGTGAACGCTGGACTACCTGTGCGTTTTGCCCCATTCTTTCCTGATAGGCTAAAAGTTGACCCACATCAAAAATATAATTATGAACATAGGTTTTCATAATTTCGTGTCGCAGCGAACGAACATTAGAAACTATTATTATTGATTGCGGACCGCTTTCAATAATAAAACCGCCAAAAATACCTGTTTTGGTGACGAGCGGTACTGCCGTTTCAGGTATAATAATATCCTCGTTTGTGTTTATACCGTATTCTTCTTTATTTGGTGAAATCAAAGGAACTCCTATAGCCCGCGAAAGGGTAGGAATTGCACTGTTTTCTCCGAAAAGGTCAGTTACAACTAGAATTACCTTGCTTCGTGAAACGTCCCTTGCTAAAGAACGAACCAGTTCCTTTTTTGACTCTATTTTATCTTTGAAGATTCTCATACGGTAGCAACCGCTGAGATTAAATTCCATCTCAAAGTCGGAAGAGGTCATGTAGTATATAATGTCTAGCTTTAGGTTCGACATTTTTTATCTCCTTTTAGTTAAAACTATTGGTTGTTTTCCTGATTATTGTCTGGAATTGAACTGTTTTCATCTGTGGTTGAATTGCTTCCATCGGAAATAACAGGAATTTCCTCAGTTTCCTTAATGCCGCAAACAGTGCATTTGCGTTCTTTAGTACCCGCTTGTGTTGAGGTAGTCTCGTTTACTGTAGTCCAATCACCAAACTTGTGTGTATCATCAGGGCGTCCTACTTCAAAAGTTTCGGTACCCTTTTTCCCGCAAACACAACTTTTATAATATATACTGCCGTAAGTGCAGTTCGCAGCAGATTTTAAAAACGACTTTTTAGCAACTTGCCGGTCAAACACATGTGGCAGTTCAGCAACTTTTTGATTACACTCTAAACAAACATAAGTGTGTGTTGATGCAGTAATATTTGAATATTTATAGTTGCCTGAATGTTCACAAGCGGTTTCAGATGAAGTGTTTTCGGAAGAATTCTTGTCTTCAGTTTCAATACCTACTGAACTGTTATTTGAACTGTTATTATCCGTACTGCTTCCCTTAAGACCTTTTTTGTCATACCAAGCCTGAGGATATCTGGGGTTAGGGTTATAGTGGGCAGAATCAACGATAGGTGTTTTTTCATCTGATGCTATCTTTTTAGCCATTACTACAAAACGGGCATTATCGAAATCATAACAACAGGTTGAAAGGGTTAAAATTTCATCATTGGGATTAACTTCTACCAAAGTGTTGATAATAGACCTCTCTTTTGCCTCGTTAATCCAATTGGTAAAATCTGCATCTGAATTAAACTCACTTCGGTAAAAGGGGTATAGTGTTCCGTTATCATCTTTGGAATTTCCAGCAGTTATCATAACCGAAAAGATAGCATATTTATTTTGCTCATATAGTGACTTTAGTTCAATCACAGGATTTTCTTTATAGAAATCTAGTTTCCTATAGTTGAGCAAAGTAGCAAACATCGACTTATCTTTCATATTATGACCATATATGGTAAGATTTTTGCTACTTTCATTCTCCGAAATGTTATTTCTGTAGTCGAAGAAAAGGGCTCCGTATCGGCTCTTTTTCTTTAGCATATTGTGATTGAGATAATAGTCATTATCTTTGGACTGATATACGGGATTGTTTATATTAGTGTTTGAAATGTAAATCCACGCTCTTATATCGGGGTTTTCCTTTGCAAGTTGTGCAAAGGATACAAATTTATTGTCGTCTGTGCTTTTATCAAGATTGTCAAAATCAAATTCATCACGCGCTTCAGATATGACCGAACGCTGATAATATTCGGTTGCGAAGTGTGTAATTAAAGCCACAGAAGAAGCCATCAATCCGATAACGGCGATAATTGCAATTATCTTTATAATAACATCTATTGCTTTATCATTTTTTGTTGGGAAAACTCTTTTAAAAAGAGATTTTTTTTGTGATTTAAGAGGATTTTTTATATTTTTTTCTTTTTTTACAGGTTCTTTTTCCAACACATCCGCATCTTCATCGTGCTCAAAAACAAGAAAATCTGCATTGGAGTTAAAGGAAGTTTGCAAGATGGTATCACCAATTATATTTTCCGATTGGCTTGATTTAACAGGGGTTATTCGCTCATCATTTTCAAAAACAAATTCCGAGTCAAACCCAACCATTCCGGGAAGAACAAAAGGTCTGGCAGAGATATATTTTCTAACAAGGTCAAGCGCTGCAAGGGTTGAATAGGTTCGAATTTTGTCGCGGTCGTAGGTAGAGGGAAGGGTCAGTTTTTTGATAAAATATTTTGTCCTGTCTGCAAGGCCTATATATACAAGACCTACGGGTTTATCTTCACTTGCTGAAGGTCCTGCATTACCTGTGATGCTAACACCAATATCCGAGTCGCTAAGTATCCGTACGTTTTTGGCTAAATACATTGCGGTTTGCACACTTATTGCGCCATATTCATCAAGCACCTCTTGAGGCACCGATAAGGCCTCTTTCTTGATGCGGTTTGAATAAGCAAGAATTCCAATTTCAACCGCTTCTGATGAGTGAGGTACAGAGGTAAGCGACTGCGAAAGCATTCCGCCAGTGCAAGATTCTGCAGTGGATATTTTAAGATTTGATGCTCGAAGTGAATTAACTACTTCATGGACAAGCCCTAAAGAGTCGCAACCGTAGACACAGTCTCCAAGAATTTCTCGGATATCTAATATTGTTTTGCTGCAAATTGCCTCAGCCTCAGCCTCAGTTTTTGCGGTTGCCGTTATACTGACTCTACACTCATTATTATCGTAATATGTGGCAACAACGGGGTTATCCTGAAGACAGTATTGACTGATTTTTTCCGCAATAGCAGACTCGCCCATTCCAAAAACATTAAGACTATGTGTAACAATGGCAAGATGGTTAAGGTTTTTAAGATACGGTATTACATAGTTGTCAAACATGTGAACAAGTTCATTATGGGGACCGGGAAGCATAATAATATGCTTTGAACTGTATTCAAGGCCAAATCCACATGCCGTTCCGATATCATTTATGAATATAGTAGCACCTTTAGGGGCTTTAGTTTGCTTAAAATTGTTCTCGGTTGGAACTTTACCTGAATTTTTAAAGAAATTTTCAAGATGCCTTTTGCATAATTCGTTTTCTTCAAGTTCAATTTCAAGGGCTTCACACACGGTTTCCTTTGTTAAATCATCATAGGTAGGCCCAAGTCCGCCCGTCAAGATGATTATATCCGAGCGCTTAAACGATTCGCGCACCAATTCGCTTAAACGGTATTTGTTATCATCAACTGTGAATTGTCTGAAAGATTCGTGTCCGAGTTCTTTAAGTTTTCTGGAAATATAAGCGGCGTTTGTGTTAACGACATCGCCTGAAAGAAGTTCACTTCCAACACATATCAGTTCAACGTTCATTTGTTGCCTCCGTACTAATCAATAAAAGTATATTCGGTTTCCTCGATTGCTTTTTTAATAAGTTCTTCTATATCAAGATTTGACTCCGCCTCTTCGCAAAGGGAAATAGTAGGTCTTGTTTTTGGGTGCTTCGGCGTAAATACCGTGCAACAGTCTTCATAGGGAAGACAAGAGGTCTCAAAGGTGTCAATCTTTCTGGAGATTTTAATAATTTCTTCTTTATCGCAACCAATCAGCGGCCTTAACACAGGAATTTGAGTTACCGCATCTGTAACGCCGATTGCAGGAAGTGTCTGACTCGCAACCTGACCTAGGCTCTCTCCCGTAATAAGCGCTCCGCTTTTATGATAAACGGCTATTTTCTCTGCTATTCGCATCATCATTCGGCGCATAATAAGAGTGAAATATTCTTCGGGGCATTTATTTGCAATTTCTTCTTGTATCTCAGTAAAAGGAACAATTGCAAGTTTAATTGTACCGCTGTAAAGCGCTACTTTTGAAAGAAGGGTTTTAACCTTCTGTTCGGCTCTCGGACTTGTGTAGGGGGGACTTGCAAAATGAATGGCGTCGAGTTTAAGACCCCTTTTTGCCATTGTCCAGGCGGCAACGGGGCTGTCAATCCCACCGGAAATCAGAATAGAGGCTTTGCCCGCGGTTCCAACAGGAAGTCCGCCGGCGCCCTGTAGTTGACCTGCACGGATATATGCAGCATAATCACGTATTTCAACAGTTATTATTTCATCAGGATTATGCACATCAACGCGAAGATGGGGAAAAGCCGAAAGTATTGCTCCGCCTACCTCTGCGCTAATCTGCGGAGAGGTAAAGGGAAATCTTTTGTCTGCTCTTTTTGCTTCAACTTTAAAGGTTTTAATTGACTTAAGTGTATTCGCAAGATATTCGGGCGCTGTTTTAAGTATAGACGACATATCTTTATCGCAAACCCTTGAACGCGAAAATGCAGCAATACCGAAAACCTTTGAAACGCGTTTTAAGGCTTCATCAAAGTCAAAGGAATCGTTTTGCGGCTCAATATATATAGTTGATTGAGCCTTTTTTATAGTGAGTTCTCCACAGTCTTTAAGCGAAGTTTTTAAATTTCTAATGAGAGTATCTTCGAAAACGCTTCGGTTAAGCCCTTTAAGAGCAAGTTCACCATTTTTAATAAGGATAATTTCTTTCATAGTTTACGACCTTTTCAATTTAGTTACAGCATTACTTAGTTCTTCAACCAGTTTGTCTACATCTTCTTTGGTGTTAAATCTTGAAAAACTTATTCTCAGAGCACTGTCGATTCTTTTTGTGCTTAGCCCTATTGCAGTAAGAGTAGGACTGGTGCCGCCTTTTGCACAAGCGCTTCCGCTAGAAACATAAATGCCTTTTGAGTCAAGAAAATGAAGCAAAGTTTCTGACCTGTACCCCGGCACCGAAATATTTAGTACATAAGGCAGTGCATTAGCGGGAGAGTTTATTTCGGCAAACCCTGTTTTAATAAGAGAGGACTTTGCATATTCTGAAAGTTCTCTGATAGTATTCATTTGGGATAAAATATTCGGCAGAGCCTTAATTGCCCCATCAAGGCCAGCAATAAGTGGAGTCGGTTCGGTTCCCGGACGAATTAGGTTTTGCTGACCTCCGCCAAAAGTCAGTGGAATCACATGAACATTTTTCTTTTTATAAAGAACGCCGATTCCTTTAGGACCGTGAATTTTATGACCGCTGAAGGTAAGCAAATCTACACCTAAATCAGAAACATTTATGGGCATTTTTCCAAAGGCCTGTACAGCGTCACAGTGGAGTAAAGCGGGGGCTTTTTTAACGCGAATAGCCTCTGATGCCGACTTAACCGGTTGAATGCTACCGATTTCATTATTAACAAGCATAATGCTCACAAGAATGGTTTTTTCGTTTATAGCATCAAATATGTCTTGTTCGCAAACACAACCGTTTGAGTCGGGTTTGAGAGTTATTACCTCAAGACCTTTGTTTTTAAAGGCTTTAATTGCCTCAAGAACCGATGGATGCTCAATTTCGGTAGTCACTATTCGGTTTCCACGCTTTATTCGTGACAATACAGCACCGTTTATGGCAATGTTGTTCGCTTCGGTTCCGCCAGAGGTAAAGAAAATTTCGTCGGGTCTGGCGGATATAATCTTTGCACAGGTTTCACGGCACGAAATTATAATGTCTTCAGCCGAAATTCCGACAGTGTGAAGAGAAGAGGGGTTGCCCCAGTTTTCTGTAAGCGCGATATTAATATTATCTACAGCCTCGGCGCAAGGCTTGGTTGTAGCACTGTTATCCAAATAAATAATTTGCTTCAAAACTTAACCTCTTTAACAAAAAACAATATATATGATACATTCTTATATATTATACTATATATATTTAATTTACACAATAGTAAATTGTTGATTTTTTAAAAAAATAATTGTTTTCTGTTGTGTGCGAACATATATAAATCATATATTTTTCATCCGCAGTAAAATGTATAAAAATAATGCTTGATTTTTCACCGCGGTTGTAGTATAATACTTTAGCATTTGATTACACCTGTTTCCTAATAGGTGGGTTTGATGCCGAAAATTCGACATTAAAGCGGATGGTCCTCTGCTGTATACAGTTATGAACGTCTGAAAAATTAGGGAGGAAATTATGATGGATGCTGTTAAAAATCTCACAGCAGGAATGATCAAGGAAGATGCTCCGAAGGTAGAAATCGGTAGCACCGTACGTGTTCACGTTAAGATCCGTGAAGGTGAGCGTGAAAGAATTCAGGTTTTCGAGGGTACTGTTATCGCTAAGAACAACAGCGGA
>JAZSLH010000050.1:0-3299 GCA_045535275.1 Acutalibacteraceae bacterium | reverse complement strand
AGATAGAACAAATTTTTCGGTTACAAAACTGTTTACACCTAAATAAGATAAATTTTTAGTCGAATATTAGGCGAATACTCTCGGTTATGCTAACGCATACCGTGTCTTTTTAACACATTAGGCCGCAAAAATTTGCTTTTTTAGGCGGTTTATCCCTAACCACAACTCCCTTTCGGGGGTATTATCTATTTAATCATATCAATAAGTTGTTTGATACAAGACTCAAATCTTACTCCGTACCAATGTTCAGGGTGTTGAGTAGTGTTTTTAATACAAGCAACGGTAAAGTCGGCGGCAATTTTCGCTGCATCAAAAAGTTCCTTTCCGTTCATATAAGCCCCAACAAAAGCCGAAGCGTAAACATCTCCCGTTCCGTGACTGCCGCCACCTATACGGTCATGCTCATAATAGCGGATATTTCCGTTTTCATAAACAGCAACGCCGTTTTTGTCCTCCTTAAAAGCAACCCCCGTCAGAATGATTTTACCGCTGCAAATTTTTGAGAGCCTTTCTATCAGCGTTTGAATATAACCTGTGTCAAACTCTGTTTTATATTCGGTGTCGGTCATAAAACAAGCCTCTGTGATATTAGGTAGAATAATGTCTGCCTTTTCGCAGAGTTTTTTCATTTCCTTTACATACTGCCCGTCAAAACCCTTATACAGTTTTCCGCCGTCAGCCATAGCGGGGTCAACAATTACAGGAGCATTCTGTGAAAGACAGTCGCGAATTATATCCTTAACAAACGCAATTTGTTTTGCACTTCCCAGATACCCTGTGTAAAGGGCGGAAAAATCAATGCTTTGTTCTTTCCAACTTTCCCTTATTTTAGGAATTTCGTCGGTCAGGTCGCAGAAAGTAAATTTTGAAAAAGCGGTGTGGTTTGAAAGCACGGCAGAAGGGATTATTGCCGTTTCAACGCCACAAGCCGAAATAATTGGAAGTGCAACCGTAAGGGAACACTGTCCAACACAGGAAATATCCTGTATAGTTAGAACTTTTTTATCCATGTTTTTCACCCATAAAATTATATTATTCGTAAAATCAGTTGTCAACTTTTTCTGTGTACTTTTTGTACTCAGAGAAAAGTTTTTGAGCAAGACGGTTCATCTCGTCTTTATCTACTTTAAGAATCTGTCGGTCATAGGTATAAAGACCGTTTGTTTCGTCTTCAACGTCACTGACCTGAGTAAGAACCGTTGCACAAAGCCCCTCGCTTTTAATAGCCTCTAAAACCTCGTCAAGATAGAGTTTTGAAAGGGACTGCCTAAAAGCATTTTCTTCTTTAAAAAAGCGGTACCCGTAGGTATTTTCGGGGTTAAAAGAATGCCCCTCTATTTTATAAGAATATCCGCCAAATTCCGAAAGAACAAGCGGTCTTCCGTTGTTTTTAAGGCGTATCGGTTTAAAGTAGATGTGTTCGCTTTTCACATCGCTCTGACCCGTCTGGAACCAACCCGAAGTTGCGTCCCAAACCCTCGTAGAGTCAAGTTCTTTTACCCACACAAACATATTTTTAGCGTCAAACTGCCCCCAACCCTCGTTAAAAAGGGTGTAGTAGCAAACGCTGGGATGATTATAAAGGGTAGAAACCGTCGCTTTAGCGTCGGCTCTGAAAATCGCTCTTCGGCGTTTGGTCGCTCTGTGAGAAATCCCTTTTTTAAGCCCTATTGTCGGCAAAGCGGTGTCAATTAAAAAGTTGTAATTTCCGCTGTTCACCAAATCTTGAAAAACAACCATTCCGTATTTATCGCAATAGTAGTAAAAGAGTTCCGGCTCAATTTTAATATGTTTTCTAAGCATATTAAAACCAAGTTCTTTCATTTTCTGAACGTCGAATTTAAGTCCGTCGGGCGAGGCGGGGGTATAAATTCCGTCGCTGAAATAGCCTTGGTCTAAAAGTCCGTGGAAGAAATAAGGCTTTTTGTTAAGAAGAATTCTGTCCTCTTTAACCTCAACCGTTCTAAGCCCGAAATACGACTCAACCTTGTCTTCGTTGCTAATAAGACTAAAGTTATAAAGTTTCGGGTTTTCGGGGCTCCAATGAACGGGGTTTTCAACCTCAAGTCTGAAAAAGTCCCCCTTAAAAGAGTACTCCTTGTCTTCAAAGAGAAGTTTCTTTTCTTCTCCTCCGCCCAAAACTTCAATATCAACTCCGTTAAGGTCGGGGGTAACGCGAAGTGATTTAATATATTCTTTAGGAACCTCTTCAAGCCAAACCGTCTGCCATATTCCGCTAACGGGGGTGTACCACATGCCCGACCGTTTATACCTTTGTTTACCAAAGGCAAGTTCGTGGTCAAGGGTGTCCTTAACCCTTACTTCAATAAGATTTTCGCCTTTTTTAATAAACTCGGTAATATCAAAAGAAAAGGGAAGATAACCGCCGGTATGCGCCCCTATATTCTTTCGGTTAACAAATACTTCGCAAATCTGGTCGACCGCCCCGAAATGAAGAAGAAGCCGTCCGCTGCTTTCTCCTAAATCAATCTTTTTTTCGTAAAGAAGTATATCCTTTTTCTTTCGCTTAAAGTCAAAACCCGATATTTCGGATTCGGGAGGAAAAGGAACGGTAATTTCTCCCGTTATGAGCGTTTTTTTGCCCCTTATTACCGACAGATTCCATTTTCCGTTCAAACAAGTGTAGGAATCTCGCTTCATTGACGGACGAGGATACTCTTGCCAGGGTATATCGCCCTTTTGGTCTTCAAAAGGCGTTTTGAGCCGTGCAAATTTAGGTTTATTTTGACTAAACGACCAAAGCAGTAAAGGAACAAGCAAAACAATTACGGCAAGAGCCGCCAAAAATATATTAGCATTAGGAAGAAAAGAGGTTGTTCCGTCGTTATTTGTTATAAGTTCGGCATCTTTTAAAACAAACGCACCAACCGAAGGCCCTATAATTCCGGGAATAAGCACCTGTGAAAAAATTCGAAGCCCTTGGAACATACCCGCCTTATTTTCGGGGGTGTTGTCGCGAATCATAGCCCCGAAAACCGCCATACCCGCAAGGTATCCGCACATCATAAATAAAGAACCGATGAATACAGGTAGGGTTGTTCTTGTGAAAAAGAGAATAATATACCCTAAACTTAAGGATAAAACGGGAATTATTGAGGAGAATTTAAAGCCTTTTTTGTCGTATACCTTTCCCCAAAACGCCGTTACTACGGCCGCTATAATAATTGCGGGTGCCATAATAAAAACATAGTTTGTCATATTAAGGCTTTTCTCGTAATAGATAATAAGATAGGGCATAAAAACCTGAATTGAAATGTTAAATACCGCAAAGCAAATAA
>JAZSLH010000168.1:0-7615 GCA_045535275.1 Acutalibacteraceae bacterium | reverse complement strand
GAGGTTAACATTTGAGCGGCAAACGCCATTATAGGAATAAGCCAAACATGCTGATAACCCTCGAAAATGTTTATGCTGAAAGTCGGGGTCTGGGTTAGGTCGATAAAGCCGAAAAGGTTAAAGTCGATTGAACCGATTTCGGAAACCAGAGTATCAAAATGCTCTCCTAATTCATTTTGAATTTTTGAGACCACTTCAGCAGAAGATACAACATCAGAAGAGCCTTTTCCTTGAACCCATTTAATAATGTCAAGTTCTCTTAAGTTTTCCTGTACTATTTTAAAATTTTCACCGTGTTTTTCACTTAACGGAATAAACACATTTTTCCAAACACTATCAATAGCCGTAGCCGGAACACTTTTCATAAGATAGGTGATGGGCTTGGTTACAAGATAGTAGATTGAGAACATAATGGGCATACGGATAAGAAGAGGAAGGCAACCGCCCGACATAGAGATATTCTCTTCCTGGTAGAGTTTCTGCATTTCCTGACTGTAACGCTGTTTATCGTCGCCGTATTTCTTTTTAAGTTCGTCAAGTTTGGGCTTTATACGCATCTGATTAACAGAGGCTTTCTGACTTTTAATAGTAAGCGGAATAAACGCAAGGTTTATAAAAACAGTAAACACGAAAACCGCCCAAGCAAAACTGTTTCCGAGAATATCCGAAAAGAAACCGAGAATATAACTGAGCGGTATATTTATAATCTCAAAAAGTACATTTAAAAATCCCATTTATTCACCATTCGTGTCTGCCCTATCTTTTGGCAGAAAAACACGACTTTTCTTTTTATTTATTTTGGGCGGGACAGGGTCCCAACCGCCTTTACAAAACGGATTACACCGAAGTATTCTCCGAATTGCAAAAAAGGTGCCCCTAATTGCACCGTGAATTTCTAAAGCCTCAATAGCATAGGCAGAACAGGTTGGATAAAAGCGACAGCAAGGGGCTTTGGTAGGCGAAATACACCGCCTATAAAATCTTATTAAGGATATAAGAATTTTACGCATCATTTTTAATTATACCCGCCTTGCGTAAATCTTTTTCCAGCAAAGCGGCAACATTGTTGCTTTTAAGTTTAAGCAGTCTGGTTCGGGCAACAAGCACAAAGTCATAGCCTGAGGGTAGTTTATCTACAATTTCGGCAAAAGCGGCTGTTAGCACCCGTTTGGCACGATTACGCTCTACTGCGCCACCGATTTTTTTGGTGACTGTTATTCCAAGTCTAATATTATTAGTGCGGTTCTTGAGCGCATAGGCTACGAACGCGGGGCTCACAAATGCCTCTCCGCGTCCGTAAATTCGTCTGAAATCAGAACTGAGTTTCAGTTTTTTAAAACAGTACATAAGAAATTAGTATGTGAGCTGCTTTCTGCCCTTTGCTCTGCGGCGGGCAAGTACCTTGCGTCCATTGGCGGTAGCCATTCTCTTCATGAAGCCGTGTTCCTTCTTGCGATGAAGTTTTTTAGGCTGGTAAGTTCTTTTCATCTTGAACCCTCCTTAATATAGTATTGGCACACATAGGGGGATATTGCCCCTTATACATAGCCTATCAGTTTAAGATTATACTAAAACCGAGTTTATTTGTCAATAAAATTTTAGTTTGAAACAACATTTTTAGGGTTTTGCTCAAGCCAACCTTTAATGCAATCGACCGTAATGTTTAAAAGTTTGATTCTTGTCGACATTGGTGCCCAAGCACAGTGGGGAGTGATAACGATATTATTTACACCCTTTAGTATGCAGTTTCGCATTGGCTCAACCGTTATTGCGTCAAGGGCGGCGGCAGACAGTTTTCCCGACTCGACGGCATTTTTAAGAGCAACCTCGTCAACAAGGCCTCCTCTTGCGGTATTTATAAGAACCGCCCCCTTTTTACACTTATTAAAGGCGGTTTCGTTCATCATAAGTCTGTTTTGGTCGGTCAGTGGGCAGTGAAGCGAAATTATATCGCTCTTTTCAAGAAGTGTGTCGAAAGAAACAAACTCAACTTTTTTATCCTCTTTTGGCGTTCTTGTAAAAATTATTACCTTCATTCCAAAGGCAAGACAAAGTTCTGCGACCCTTTTGCCGATATTTCCGTATCCGATTATGCCGATAGTTTTACCGAAAAGTTCGTCGGTGTCAAAATCATAAAGGGTTGTAAGTTCGCTTTTGTCCCAAAGTCCCGACTGCACAGCATTATGATAGTTGGCAATCTGACTGAAATGATTAAGAATTAGAGCCATAGTATGCTGGGCAACGGCATTTGTAGAGTAATTCCCCGCATTACATACTGTTATTCCCTTTTTTGCGGCATATTTAACATCAATAGTATTAAATCCCGTAGCGAAAAGACCTATATATTTAAGGTTTGGACAGGCGTCCATTACCTCTTTATCGATTATGAGTTTATTGAGAAGAATTATGTCGGCGTCGCGTATTCTTTCAATTACCTTGTTTTTTTTGGTGGTGTGGTAAAGGACCACCTCGCCAAACTGCTTATAAACATCAAGAGAAAGTCCGCCCGGGGTCATTACACCCGCTTCAAGAACGACTATTTTCATCTTTTTTCTTAACCTTATGTTTACTTCCGTCGGGCTCAACTATTGTAATACCGCTAAGTTGGCTTTCAAGGCTTTCTTTAAAGGAATTGATATATTTTACTCTCAGTTCCTTTTGTTCAGCCTTTTCCTCGTCGGTTAAGCCCTTTGCCGTTTTGGATTTACGGGCAAGTTCGTTTATTCTGTCAATATCCTTTTGCGTTACCATAAATTCTCCTAGATTTCGTTTCTTCCGTCGAGGGCTCGCTTTAAAGTTACCTCGTCGGCATACTCAAGGTCGCCTCCGACAGGCACACCATAGGCAAGGCGGGTAATTTTAATTCCCATTGGTTTTATAAAACGGGAAAGATAACTTGCAGTTGCCTCGCCCTCAACGGTGGGGTCGGTAGCCATTATTACCTCTTTAACCCCGCCATCAGAAAGACGGGCAAGAAGTTCTCTTATTTTAAGTTTTTCGGGACCTACTCCGTCAAGCGGAGAAATTACGCCGTGAAGCACATGATAAACCCCTTTATATTCCCTTGTTCTCTCAAAGGCGAGAACATCTTTAGGGTCGCTTACCACGCAGATTATGCTCTTGTCGCGAAGAGGGTCGGCACAAACTCCGCAAAGGGTGCTGTCGGTCAGCGACTGACAAACCGAGCAAAGATGAACCTTGCTTCTTGCGGTAGTGAGAGCCGAGGCAAAACGGGTTGCGTACTCCTCGGGGGCGGTTATAACATAAAAAGCCAACCTTTGAGCCGTTTTCTTTCCTATTCCGGGCAGTTTTTCAAACTGTGCCGTAAGTTCATTAAGCGAAGTTATACTATATGCCATTTTAGAACATACCTGGAAGACCGGAAATATTAAGTCCGCTGGTTAAAGCGTCCATTTCTTTCTGACTGGTGTTAGCGGCGGTATTTATTGCCTCGTTTACCGCAATAGTCAGAAAATCTTCAAGCATTTCGGGGTCGCCGTCACATTCGGCAAGGGCTTCTGGTTTAATTGTTATAGACTTGACCTCGTGTTTACCCGTTACGGTAACGCTAACCATTCCGCCGCCTGCAGTTGCGGTATATTCACGGTTATCGAGGTCCTCTTGCAAGGTTGCCATATCTTCCTGCATCTGCTGAACCTTTTTAAGCATTTGCTGTTGGCTCATACCGCCGTTAGCATTTGGAATTCTTACCTTCATTTTATTTTCTCCTTTACTCGTTGCTTGGAATTTCAAACTGGCGGAGTTTATCCGCAAGGGCTTTTAAGGGGTCGGCGTTATCTTCCGCTTTTTTTACAATATAGGGACCGAGTTTATAGACCTTGCCGAGCACCTTTTCTGCCGCTTTGCGTATAGCGTCGCGGTAGGCACTACTTGAAGAGTTTATCATACCTTTAAACATTGGATTAGGGGCATCTATGAGCAGATACTGACCCTTTATAAACGCTCTTGAGCCGTTTAAAACTCCGCAAATCGGAGGACAGGTTGTGGCAAGAATCTTCATTACCTCGCCCCATTCTTCAACCGGCTCTTCTGACCCAGTTTCTCTCTGTTCTTCTTTTAAAACCTCAGGCTCTTTTGGCAAAACCGTTTCAGTCTTCTGCTCTGTTTTAGGCTCATCTTTTTTGGTTTGCTTTGTCTGACTCTTTTTTGGAGAGCCGAGTTCAAGGGCTCTTACCCTTTTTTCGAGCGACAAAATA
Source organism: Acutalibacteraceae bacterium (assembly GCA_045535275.1). Taxonomy (GTDB): domain Bacteria; phylum Bacillota; class Clostridia; order Oscillospirales; family Acutalibacteraceae; genus SFWF01. Next base: position 3,398 of record JAZSLH010000168.1, on the reverse strand, counting down.
TCACAGCAAAGTTCGGGATTGCAAAGTTCTATTACCGTCATTTCAAGCAGACTTCTTCGGTTAGCATTCTGCATTGAAGAAATACAGGCCGAAAGTTTATCAAGGCAACGCATTATATCCTTTATTTCAAAAGTTTCTGCTTTTTGGCGATAAACTTCCAGTTGCTCTGTAGAACAAATTATAGGTTTATTATCTGCCGAAACGGTCTTGAAGACCATAATATCGCGAAAATGTAAAGACAGGTCGTTTGCAAGGCGGAGCATATCAACCGAGCCTGTGTAAAGTTGGTCAATAATTTCGAGCGCCTTTGAAGCGTCGCCCTCGATAATAGCGTCGGACAGACTGTTAAGATGGAGATTGCCCGACATTGAGCAGACGTCGGTAACGATTTCTTCGGTTATATCTTTGGAAACCGAAACGCAAAGGTCTAAAATAGAAAGGGCGTCACGCATTCCGCCGTCGGCAGCGGAGGCGATAAGGGCGGCCGCCTGTTTGCTTACAGTAAAGCCCTCGTCTTTAGCGACATCATTTATTCTGGCAATAATCTGCTCGGCTTCAATTCTCTTAAAATCAAACCGTTGACAACGGGAAAGAATTGTTGCGGGAAGTTTATGAACTTCGGTAGTTGCAAGAATAAATACCGCATGTTCAGGCGGTTCTTCAAGGGTTTTAAGAAGAGCGTTAAAAGCCTGAAGCGAAAGCATATGAACCTCGTCTATTATATAAACGCGGTATTTTAGTTGGCTTGGTGAAAAGGCAATTTGGTCGCGAAGAATTCTGACATGGTCAATACCGTTATTGGAAGCGGCATCGAGTTCAACAATATCGGTAGCCTCTTCCCTTGCAACAAGACGGCAGTTTTCACACTCAAGACAAGGCTCTCCGTTTACGGGAGAAAGACAGTTTACCGCCTTGGCAAGAATTTTTGCACAGGTGGTTTTTCCCGTTCCCCTTGTGCCCGTAAAAAGATAGGCGTGAGAAATTTTACCCTCTCGCAGTTCTCCTTTTAGGGTTTCAACAATATGACCCTGACCGTAAACCTCCAAGAAAGTTTTAGGACGGTATTTTCGGTATAACGCCTTATAAGCCATAAAATCCTCCGAAAAAGTTTTAGGCTGAATTTCAGCCCATTATTAGTCAACACTAATAAAACTGCATTTATTTTAAAAAAACTGTGTGATGGGGCGTACGAATGAACCGATTGACTGCGGCGCACGGAAACAACCGCTTAATGCTGCTCGGTTCCCCGCCTGACATGGTTCACAGCGTCCCGTCGCACAGGACCAGCCCATTCGCACACCTCATCACACAGACGAAGCAGTTACATAACTGTATTATATTATAATATATTTCTTAAACGATTACAAGATTTATTTTTGTTCAAAATATGTTCATTAAAAAAATGTTGTATATTACCTGCAATTTTGGTACAATTATTAAAAAAGTATAATGGAGGAATATTTATGAATTGCCCTAAAACAGTTGAACTTTTTGATTTATCTCACTCTGTAGCGGGAAAATATCTTGAAAAAACAGTTTATCCTTTCGAAATTTTACCCAGTATAAAAAATATTATTCTTGAGGTTGGTGCGACTCTTGACCCTGAAAAGTTTGATAAGGTTGGTCAAGATGTTTGGATTGCAAAGGACGCTGTTGTTGCTCCAACCGCATATATAAACGGCCCTTGTATTATAGGAAGTAAAACCGAAGTGCGTCACTGTGCCTTTATAAGAGGCAACGCTCTTATTGGCGAGGGCTGTGTTGTGGGAAACTCTACCGAACTTAAAAATGTTATCCTCTTTGACAGTGTTCAGGTTCCCCACTACAACTATATCGGCGACTCGGTGCTTGGCTTTAAGTCACACATGGGTGCGGGAAGCATTACTTCAAATGTAAAATCTGACAAGACCCTTGTTGTTATAAAAAGCGACGAGAAGATTGAAACCAATCTTAAAAAGGTTGGTGCTTTCCTTGGCGACTTTGTTGAGGTTGGCTGCGGAAGTATTTTGAACCCCGGTACAGTTATTGGAAGAGAGGCTTCGGTATATCCTCTCTCTTCTGTCAGAGGCTGTGTTCCCGAAAAGAGCATTTACAAAAAGCAAGGCGAAATCGCAAAACGAATTTAGTGCAAGGGGTGGAAAGACGGCTTTTGCCGTCAGTTTGTTATGGAACTTTGGGACATAATGAATGAAAACGGTCGGGTAACCGGAAAAACAGCAGTTAGAGGCCGTACAGTACTTCGCCACGGGGAATATCATCTTGTGGTGCATATCTGGGTGATGTCCTCAAACGGTGATTTCCTTATTCAGCGCCGAAGTGAAAAAAGACGGCTTATGCCGGGAGAATGGGCGTCAACGGGCGGCTCGGCAATAGCGGGCGAGAGTTCCCTTACCGCAGCGGCGAGAGAACTCCAGGAGGAACTCGGTATCTGCGCCCCTAAAGGTTCTCTTAAACTTATGGGCAGACTTAAACGCCGTAATTCCTTTTTAGATGTATGGTTTATACGGTGCGACGCCGACATTACAAGACTTCGTCTTCAAAAAAGCGAGGTTGCCGAAGTAAAATGGGTTACCGAAGCAGAACTTAAGAAGATGATTGAAGAAAGAAAATACCACAACTACGGCAGAGAATATTTTAAGTCTGTGTTTGATTACGCAGAGAAAATGCGCCGTGGTTTTGAAACCGCGCAAAAGGAGCAAAACTAATGAGTTTGAACATCAAGGGGCAAAAATGTGTTGTCTGCAAATCCGAACTTAGCGAAAAGGACGACATCGTTTACTGCCCTGTTTGCAGTGCACCCCATCACCGAGAGTGTTACAAATCGGTTGGTCACTGCGGTCTGGAGCATCTTCACGGGACCGACAAGGAATTTTCCCGAGAAGAAGCGCCCGAACTGAACGAAAACTTAGAAGAAAAGACAGAAAATAATACCGAAAAAGAAAAGACGAGTCCCTTTCCGAAAAGGCTTTGTCCTTCCTGCAAAAAAGAAATTCCTTTTGACACAAGGTTTTGCCCTTTCTGCGGACTGCCCGTAACCGAAACGGTTATATTGGAAACACCAAACATTGACAAAAACGCCGAAATTGAAAAGGGCGTAAAAGTGGTTGATGCGGCAAAGGTTGTTTTTCTTAATCCTATAAGATATATAACGAAATTTCTTAAACTTGACAACAAGCACCGCGCCTCTTGGAACTGGGCGGCATTTTTAGTACCGGGCGCTTGGCTTGCCTGGCGTAAGATGTATAAGGAAAGCGTTATTGCAACCGCTTTTCTTGTGATTGCAAATATGTTTAACATACCTTTAAAACTTGCTTTACAGGGTTTACCTGTCTCGACCGAGGGTACAAGTATTTTCAGTTTGTTAGAGCAACCCGAATATATCCAGCAAATAGGCTTAC
>JAZSLH010000078.1:0-3974 GCA_045535275.1 Acutalibacteraceae bacterium | reverse complement strand
ATCTTCCTATAATTAAAGAGAAAAATGCAGACGGCAGTTACAACACCTATAACTATAAGGTCAATGCCGCTTATGCAAACGGCGGTTCCGAACGTGCAATTAAAACTCTTAATTATAACTTCGGTCTTGATATTAAGAACTACGCTACCGTTAATTTTCAGGGAATGGCTGAAATTATTGACGCTGTAGGCGGAATTGAAATCGATGTCAGAGAGGCCGAAATCAACGCCAAAAACGGACTTAACCATAATATAAGAGAACAAGCGTCGATTAGCAAAGTTGACCCGAGTAAATACCTTATGACAAAGGCGGGAAAACAGAAACTTTCGGGAATTCAGGCGGTTGCCTGGGCAAGAATCCGTTCGGTTGCAACAAGTGACGGAGTTACCGACGACTACGGAAGAACCGACCGTCAACGCTTTGTAATGGAGCAACTTTTAAACAAAGCCCTCAGTTTAAATCCAACCGAATATACAAAGTTAATTAAGGCAATTCTTCCTCACATGCGAACCTCAATTACCCCCGAATACGCCCTTTCTCTTGCTACTGCGGTGCTTACTAAAAATGTTAATTTTGAGCAAACCCGCGTTCCTCATAATAAGTATATAATTACCGATAACGCAAGAACAAAGGCGGGCTCTTCGGTCTACTTTGACCCTGCCGACGCTAAAGCGGTAATACAAGCCTTTATCTATGACGATATTTCCCCGGACGAATTCCTTAAAAACTATACCCCAAAAAAGAGCAACTGGGCAGGAATAACTTTAGGCGGAAGTTCGAGCAGTTCGCCTAATGACGATTCAGATGTAAGCCAACCGCAAACGCCCGATGATGACGATACTGATGTTTCTTCTCCCGACGATACAACTCCCGAAGAAACTCCCTCGCAAGACACTTCGTCTACTCCCGACTCAAGCGAAGACACCCCCGCTACCCCCGAAAGTTCCGAGCCGTCAGATTCGTCTGAAAATACAACCCCGTAAAATAAAAACTGTGCAGCGTTTCATACACTGCACAGTTTTTTGTTATTTATAAGTTGTTCCAAGTTGTTCAATAAACTGACTTGCCGTTCTTCCCGAATAACCCCCGTGGGAAATGCCCCATTTTCTCGCCTCGGCAATAAGCACATCTCGGTTGAGGGTAATCGAGTTTCTCTCTGCCAAATGTTCTACAATGTTAAAATATTCTTGCTGGACAGGCTTCGGGTAGAAGATTGAAAGTCCAAAACGGTCGGAAAGGGAAATCTTTTCCTGAATAGATTCGTTTCTGTGAACGTCGTCGCCGCCCTCACGCTCCGAAAAGGTTTCCTTAATAAGATGTTTTCGGTTCGAGGTGGCGTATATAAGAACGTTTTCGGGTTTCTCTTCAAGACTGCCTTCAATCGCCGCTTTCAGATATTTATACTCAACCTCAAAGTCTTCAAAAGAAAGGTCGTCCATATAAAGAATAAAGCGGTAATTACGCCTTTTAAGTTGTTCGGTAAGTTTTCCAAGGTGTACAAATTGGTGTTTTTGGACCTGAATCATTCTGACACCCTTGTCGTAAAAAGCATTAAGAATTGCCTTAATTGCGGTTGATTTACCCGTTCCGCTGTCGCCGTAAAGTAAAACATTATTTGCACCAAGCCCATTAGCAAAGGCGTCGGTGTTGGAAATAAGACGCTGTTTTTGAGTTTCGTATCCGTAAATATCTTCAAAAGACGCCTCTTTTATGTGGGAAACGGGCGAAATACTGCCGTCGTCCTGCATACAAAAAGCCTTGTGAATACCAAACTCGCCAACGCCGTAAACCGCGTAAAAATCTTTAACGCACTCGAAAAATTCTTCTTCGGTAGCGGTTAAGTCAAGTTTTTTTACAAATTCGGCAATCATTCTACCAATACGCTTTTCCTCGCCTGAAACGCGGTTGTTTGCGGGGGTGTAGTTTTCAAGAACTTCGTCTGAGGGCGAGATAAAAAAGAGTCGGCAAAGTTCGGCAATATCCTTTTTTGCATACCACTCGGCTCCAAGTGAGTTTCGGCTCCTCTCAACAGACAGCGAAAACGGGTTCTCGTCGTTCATTATAAGCCAGGCAATTTTTGCTTTAATAAGATTTCCGCAAATGCCGTAGTTTTCTGCCAGTTCAAGTAAATACCGCAAATTCTCCTCTTCTGACATAAGAAGTTTAAAAAGGTTGTTTTTCCCGTACAAAATCATAAACTGAACCTCTCTTAATCTTCCTGAGGCTGTTTAAGGGCTTTTGTGCGAATTTCTTCTTTACATCTATTAAGGAAGTCATCAAACGCCATAGCCCCCAAATCTCCCTTTTCGCCTCTGCCTCTAACCGAAACTGTGCCATTTTCTACTTCGGCGTCGCCAACGGTTAGCATATAAGGAATTCTCTGAAGTCTTGCTTCTCTTATCTTGTAGCCGATTTTTTCGTTTCTGGTATCAACCGTAACTCTCATACCGCATTCTTCAAGGGTATCTTTAAGAGAATTTGCATATTCGTGGTGACGGTCGGCAATAGGCAGAATTCTAACCTGCTCGGGAGCAAGCCAAAGGGGAAATGCTCCCGCATATTTTTCAATAAGCAGAGCAAGAGTTCTTTCGTAGCAACCGATTGAAGTTCTATGAATAATATATGGGTTCTTCTTGCTGCTGTCTGTGTCGGTATATTCCATACCGAACTTTTCTGCAAGCATCTGGTCAATCTGAATGGTAATGAGGGTGTCTTCTTTGCCGTGAACATTCTTAATCTGAATGTCAAGTTTAGGTCCGTAGAAAGCCGCCTCGCCAATACCGATTTTATAAGGGATTTCAAGGTGGTCGAGAATCTTATACATTACGCCTTGAGCCTCGTCCCACTGCTCCTTTGTTCCGATATACTTTTCGGTATTTTCGGGGTCCCACTGACTAAAGCGGTAGGAAACATCTTCGTAAAGGCCAAGTGTTTTAAGCATAAATACGCAAAGTTCAAGACAGTTCTTAAATTCGTCTTCAAGTTGTTCGGGGGTACACATAAGATGTCCTTCCGAAATAGTAAACTGACGAACACGGATAAGTCCGTGCATCTCTCCGCTTTCCTCGTTTCTGAAAAGGGTAGAGGTTTCGTTATAACGGAGAGGTAAATCCCTGTATGAACGGGGCTTGTTTAAATAGGCTTGATATTGGAAAGGACAGGTCATCGGACGAAGAGCAAAACATTCTTGTGCTTCGTCCTCGGCGTCGCCCATTACAAACATTCCGTCACGGTAATGGTCCCAGTGACCCGAAATTTTATATAGGTCGCTTTTTGCCATAAGCGGAGTTTTGGTAAGTTGCCAACCGCGTTTTTGTTCTTCGTCTTCTACAAAACGCTGTAAAAGTTGAATAACTCTAGCCCCTTTAGGTAACATTATGGGAAGACCCTGACCGATAAGTTCGCTGGTTGTAAAGAGTTCAAGTTCACGGCCGAGTTTATTGTGGTCGCGTTTTTTGGCTTCTTCAACTTTTGCCAAATGCTCTTCAAGTTCACTCGCTTTCGGGAAAGCCGTGCCGTATATTCTCTGAAGCATTTTTCTGGAAGAATCTCCGCGCCAATAAGCACCCGTAGCACTGGTCAACTTAAACGCCTTTACAAGACCCGTTGACATAAGATGTGCCCCTGCACAAAGGTCAGTAAATTCGCCCTGTTTATAAAGGCTTATAACCGAGCCTTCGGGGAGGTCCTTTATAAGTTCAACCTTATATTCTTCGCCCTTTTCCTCAAAGAATTTAACCGCCTCGTCAAAGGAAAGAGTAAAACGCTCGATAGCAAGGTTTTCCTTAACTATTTTCTTCATTTCTTCTTCAATCTTTGTAAGGTGTTCCGGAGTGAACATAACGGGGGAATCAATGTCATAGTAGAAACCGTCCTCAACCGCAGGGCCGATTGCAAGTTTAGCCTCAGGATAAAGGCGCTTAACCGCCTGGGCTAAAATATGCGAAGCGGTGTGACGGTAGGTCCAGCGTCCG
>JAZSLH010000094.1:0-3486 GCA_045535275.1 Acutalibacteraceae bacterium | reverse complement strand
GATATTTTACCCCTTTTAGAGCAGATTGTTCAGGCAGGAAAGAAACTTGTTATTATTGCCGAAGATATCGAGGGCGAGGCTCTTTCTACCCTTATTGTTAATAAACTCCGTGGCACATTCGTTTGTGTTGGCGTTAAGGCTCCCGGTTTTGGCGACAGAAGAAAAGAAATGCTTCAGGATATCGCAATTCTCACCGGCGGCGAGGTTATTACTGAAGAACTCGGTCTTGGCCTTAAAGAAACCCAGATTACTCAACTCGGTCGTGCTCGTCAGGTTAAAATTGGCAAAGAAAATACTATTATTGTTGACGGCGCAGGTTCTGCCGATGCAATCAAAGACCGTGTTGCTCAAATCAGAAATCAGGTTGCCGTTACAACAAGCGAGTTCGACCGTGAAAAACTCAACGAACGCCTTGCTAAACTTGCGGGTGGTGTTGCCGTAATTAAGGTTGGCGCCGCTACCGAGGTTGAAATGAAAGAACAAAAACTTCGTATCGAAGACGCTCTTGCCGCTACTAAAGCCGCCGTTGAAGAAGGAATTGTTGCGGGAGGCGGTACTGCTCTTGTAAATGCAATGCCCGCTGTTAAGGCTCTGCTTGAAACTACCGAGGGCGACGAAAAAACAGGTGTTTCCATCGTTCTTAAAGCCCTTGAAGCCCCCATTCGCCAAATTGCCTTTAACGCAGGTCTTGAAGGTTCTGTAATTATTGATAAAATTATCAGCGAAGGCAAAGCGAACTTCGGCTTTGACGCTTATAACGAATCCTATGTTGATATGATTGAAGCAGGAATTGTTGACCCGACAAAGGTTACCCGTTCTGCTCTTCAAAACGCCGCATCGGTTGCCTCTATGGTGCTAACAACCGAAACCCTTGTTGCCGAAAACAAGGAAGATGCCAAGGCTACTAAAGCGGCCGCTGCCGCTGCTGCAGCCGCAGGCGGCGGAATGTACTAAACCTAAAAGAACCACTCTCTAGAGTGGTTCTTTTTATTTGTTAATATAACATTTTAAAATTTATCTATAAAAGTGTTTTCTTTTTGAAAAGTAAATCAATTGGGTAATATTTACTATAATTGCAAGTATTACAGGATATAAACCGTTTGCAATATTTGTTAATACAGGGAGTGTATAACTCGCTATAGTTAAATAAAAAAGTGATATAGGATAAAAGTGTGCTTTCTTAGATTTACTAACACGATAAATTACAAAAGTTGCTATAGCAATTGTAGTTTGTATTGTGTCAAAAATAAGAAACATAAATGCTTTTTCGCTTATGTCCATAACAATATAGCAAGCAGACAGAAAAATTGATATTGGTACTATGAATTTATAAAAACAGTTAAACCAACGCATGCCTAATTCTTTTCTTGTAAGTGTGTTTTTCATATATTTCCTCCAAAATAAAAAAGTGTGTGCAACCTAAAGTTACACACACCGAAAAATGCATAACTCAAGTTTGCTACCACACAAAACTTTACGCTTACAGCAAGTATGCGAAAAAGAGTACGCATTTTTACCAAAATAAAAATACATACTAACTTAAGCGTAATATTTAGTTTTGTGTGGTACTATAATTTTATCATAACCAAATAATTTTGTAAATATTAAATTTTATAAAGTTAGCCTCCCTTGCCTAAAGGGAGGGGGACCGAGCTTGCTCGGTGGAGGGATATAGGTCGGGCTGAAGATGTCAAACAGACAAAACAAAACTATTGCATAAATTAAGTTAAAATAGTATAATAATTATGTATTTTGTAAAAACTTCGTCCAATAATATAAATATTGGAGGTTGCTTTATGAATACGAATAAATTTAACTTGAACAGCACGGCTGAAAACGGCGAAGATACAAGCCTTTTTGAACAGATTAAGGAGTGTGCCTCTATTACCGCAACCGACGGAAAGCACGTTATTCAGTGCCTTACGATAATTGGTGAAATAGAGGGTCATGTCGTTTCGTCGTCACAAAACAAAACGACCAAATATGAGCATATAATTCCTCAACTCGTCGCTATCGAAGAAAGCGAGGAAATCCAGGGTCTGCTCGTAATTCTCAATACTGTCGGCGGCGATGTTGAAGCCGGTCTTGCAATTGCCGAACTTATTGCGGGAATGAAAAAACCTACCGTTTCCCTGGTGCTCGGCGGGGCTCATTCTATCGGTATTCCGCTTAGCGTTGCGGCAAAAAAATCTTTCATCGTTCCGTCGGCTACAATGACCGTTCATCCCGTTCGAATGACCGGAATGGTGCTCGGCGTTCCCCAAATGCTACGACATTTTGAGCGTATTCAGGATAGAATAATTGCTTTTGTTACTAAAAATTCCTCAATTTCTAAAGAGCGGTTTAGTTCTCTTATGATGAATGTCGGAGAAATGGTTAACGATGTTGGCTCTATACTCGACGGCGAAAAGGCGGTTGAGGTAGGTCTTATCGATAATATCGGAAGCCTTTCCGACGCTATCAGCACTCTTTATGAAATGATAGATGAAAACGACGCAAACTAACCTTGCGTCACTACATATTTAAAAGGAGAATACATATAATGCCAGCAAAAAAAGGTTCAGCCAAAAAACCGACTAAAAAAAGTGCAAAACCCGCTGCAAACAAAAATCTTATTGCTTTGATTTTGTTTGCTGTTTCGATTTTTGTACTTGCTGTTACTTTTATTTCGGGAGAAAATCTGTGGAACAGTATGCATAACGCCCTGTTCGGACTTTTTGGTGCAATTACTTTTGCCGTTCCCGTCTATATGGTTGCAATCTCGGTCTTTTATGCAATGGACAAGTTAAAGGGAAGCGTTGCCATTCGTTTTACCGAAATCGGCGTACTTGTTTTCCTTCTTTGTGCTACAATCGATGTATTTATGTCCCACGGCGACGAATTCAACCTTACCGCCTATCTTGGCGAAGCCTTTTCAAGAGGTTGGAAAGGCGGCGGTGTTTTCGGTGCCCTTATTGGTGACCCGCTTCATCACGCATTTGGAAGCGTGGGTGCAATAATAACCGTAATTCTGCTTGTCTTTATCTGTATTATGCTCGTTACGGGTACAACCCTTATTACTCTCTTTAAGAACCTTTCTAAACCCGTCAAAACCGTTAAAGAAACTTACAAGGAACACGCCGAAGAGCGTAAATCTTCCCGTAGCGTTGTGGATATACCTGTAGATGACCCCGACCTCGTTCAGAATCTGCCTAAAATGAACGAAAAACAGCGCAGAGTAATTACCACATACAAGGATATAGATGTTCCCGAAGTTGACGCAGAGCCCGTACCCGAAGAAAACAGCGGCTCAATTGATGAAGCACTCTTTGCGGCTCATCAGGAGGCAGACCAAGCCGAAGAACCTTCTAAAAAATCAAAAAAATCTGAAGACACTAAACCTGATAAAACCGAAACTGAAAATATCGAAATGGAAAGTCAGGAATATAAATTCCCTCCAATCGACCTGCTTAAAGGTATGCCCGCCAAAAGCCCTGCCGCTCAGCA
>JAZSLH010000058.1:0-15267 GCA_045535275.1 Acutalibacteraceae bacterium | reverse complement strand
GGCAGCGATCTCATTACAATTCTTACGACAAAATCAAAACTCTTCTTTTCAATAATATTATCCATTACCCGTTCCTCATTCCGCATTTTGCATTTTGCCTTCTGCATTTAGTTTTTACGTTTCAGCAGGTCAAACAAAGCCTGTTCGGTGGTTTGATCTACGTACTCTCTGAATTTCTTTAACGTATCAAGACCAAGTTTTTTATAATTCATCGAAAGCACCTTCTTGATTTTTTCGTCTCGAATCTCCTTGGGGACGTTATAGATCGAAAGGATTGTTCGGAGCGCTCCCGCTACTCGAACGTCTAACGGTGCAGAGTCGGAAGTGGTGAAAAACACGGCATACTCAATACCTGACACCAAGTTTTCCGCTTCCGAGAAATACTCATCTGACCAATCGGGGCAGTGTTCCTTAAACACCTCTTTGGCTCGGTCTGTATCGTTCTTCCGAATATGCTCCATACACATCTCGCTTCGATAGGAGGAAAGGAAGAAATCCTTTGCCACCTCGTCCTGTTCACAGGCAGAAGCGATGGTCAGTAGTTCCAGACATATTGCCATAATAGAACTGTATCCGTCCTTGGCTTCATCCTCCATCATCTTCCACTGATACTTGCAAAGTATTTCAACCAGCTCGGCCAGCATATGCTCTTTGGTCGGAAAGTGAAAAGTCATATTACCGGGACTCATATTTAATTTCTTGCACATGGAGTTTACCGTCGTTTTGGTATATCCGTCATTCAAAAAACAGTTAGCCGCAACCCGAACAATCTCACTGCGAGTAAGTTCTTTTCTATCTACTCGTATCACGTTTATATTACCTCCTGTCGTCTTTTGCACGCCAAAAGTTTATTATTCTAAAAATCATCACCACTATTATAGTACATATACTACGAAATTGCAATAGTTTTTATTTTCTTTGCGTTTTTAAACAAAAAGCGAGGTGAAAATTCACCTCGCTTTTGCTATGTATATATTGTTTTGTGCAAATTGAGTCCAAAAAATGTGAAAACTCGATTTTTATGCGGGTTTTAACCCTTTCCACACACCTTTTTTAATGTTTTTGTTTGCTCGGTTTTTAAAATGTAAACTTAAAGGTGTTTTTGCCGGTCTTTGCGATTTCGTATTTTTCGGGAAGAACAGGTCCGCAGGAATAAGAGCCTACTCCTCGCATTCCAAGGTCAACGCAAACATTTACGAAGTCGTTTTCGGGGAGTTCGAAGTTGTGTTTTGTGTCACGAAGTTGGGCGGTAGTAAAGGGGTTAACCGAGAAAGAAAAGGGTTTTTCTGCGGTTAGAGTAAAGAGCCCGTTTAATGCGAGGTGCTCGCTTTCAAAGTGGCTTCCCGACTCTTGCGGACGGACATAGTTTCTGTCATAGTTTTCTTCGGCAGTGTTTTCGTAGTAGCCATATTCGCAGGCAACATTTTTGTCGACATAACTCTCGCTCGGACCAAAACCGACATACGAGAAGTTTCCAAAGGCTTTATCTACGCCAAACTCAAGACCAAAGCGTGGGAAACTTTCAACATAGGAGGCAAGTTTATAATCAACCGAAACGGTGAGTTCGTTGCCCTTTACTGCATAAACGAGGTCGTATGTTACGGCAGGGGTCAGGCAGTTTGCACACATACAGCCCCTTATTTTATAGCCGTTCTCGGTTTTATCACAGGACAAAACATAAGGCTTACAAGCATCAAGGTGGCAACGGTCTGTCCAGTTGGCGATAAGCAGTCGGTCGTTATCGGTATAACGGGTTATATTAAAGTGAACGGGGGTTTTAAGAACCTCTTTACCGTCGGCTAAAATTGAGGTTATTTCACCCGTTTTTTCGTTTACTGAAATTGAAATTTCCTTTGAGTTTGAAAGGGTTTGGGGAAGTTTAACCGCTTTCTTTTCCGACTTAACCTTTCCGCCGTAAACCGCTTTCATTTCAAGAGAATTAGATTTAACCTTGCGGTCGGGGGTAACAAGTCCGTCGGCACAGAAGTTGCCGTCGTGCTCGGTTTCGCCGAAGTCGCCGCCGTAAAGGAAGCCTTTTTCGGTTTTAATGCCGTGGTCTGCCCATTCCCAGACAAAGCCACCCATAAGTTGCTCATTACTGTAAATAAGGTCCCAATATTCTGCGATATCTCCGCAACTGTTACCCATTGCGTGAGTGTATTCGCAAAGGACAAAGGGGCGGGTTTCTTCGGGATTATTTAGAACCTTTTCTTTAATATCATCAACCGAGGGGTACATCATACTGCACATATCCACAAACTCGGTATAATAATATTTCGGGTCGGATTTTTGGAGGCTTTCGTAGTGAACGGGACGGGAATCACGCTCTTTAATATAGGCGGCTCCCTTAAAGAAAGCCTTGCCGAAAGAACTTTCGTTTCCAAGCGACCAGATTATTACGCTTGGGCGGTTTTTATCACGCTCTACAAGGGCTTTGTCGCGGTCAAAAATACCCTCGGTAAAGAATTCATCTTCGGCATATTCTGCCCAAAGGTCAAAGTCGTCGGTTCCCTCTCTAAAGGCAGCACCGTGCATTTCAACGTCGGCTTCGTCCATTACATAAATTCCCATTTGGTCGCAAAGCAGGTAGAATTCGGGGCGGTTGGGGTAGTGGGAAGTACGAACAGCGTTTACATTAAGTTCTTTCATAAGAGAGAGGTCTTCAACGAGGTTCTCAAGCGAGACGGTTGCAGCGGTAACGGGGTTAAAGTCGTGGCGATTAACGCCCTTTAGTTTAATATGCTCCCCGTTAATTTTGAAAACTTTTCCGTCGATAGTAACCTTCCTGAAACCAACCTGTTCTATGATTTTTTCGCCGTTTGCAAAAAGTTCAAGAGTGTAAAGATTTGGGGCGTCTGCCGACCAGAGTTTTACATTTTCTACCTCAATTTCTGCCTTTTTATCAGCGGGAACAACAAAGCTTGTTTCTTCAAAAGAAACCTTTATATCTACCTTGCTTTCGTTAATAAAGGTCAGTCTTCCGGTTGTGCCGTTATAGTCGGTTTCTATTTTATAATCAGTAATATGCTCACTAGGACGGGTAAGAAGATAAACATTTCTGAAAATTCCGGAAAAGCGGAACTTATCCTGACATTCAAGGTAGGTTGAAACACACCATTTTAAAACGAGGACATCAACGGTGTTTTCTCCGTCTTTGGCAAGGTCGGTAATATCAAATTCACTTGTAGCGTGGGAAATTTGAGAATAGCCTTTAAACTCGCCGTTTATGTAAAGATAGAAAGCACTGTCTACACCCTCAAAATTAAGGTAGTATTTCTCGCCGTCTTTTTTATTAAGGTTAAAGTTTCTGCGGTAGTGCCAACAAGGGTTCTCTTCGGGAACTAAAGGGTATAAAACGGGGAAAGGATAGCGAACATTTATATACTGAATATGGTCGTACCCGTGCATCTGAACGCAGGAGGGAACAGGGATTGCGGCGGCAAGGGTGTCGTTTATATTAAAATCATCAACCTTACTAAGCGCCTTGATTTGCCAAATTCCGTCAAGCGACATAAAGCGGGAAGACGAGGTTCTGTCTGCAATATTGTAAACGGTTTTAACCTTATCGTCTGTAGCAAACGGGATATAATAACTGCGATGAGGTTCGGTGCCGATACGGTCAAATTTTAAATATTCTTTCATTGCTTTCTTCTCCTTTTAAAAGGGGTTTTGTTTGGGTTTATTATAACTTGAAGTCAGAATAAATGCAATAAAGAAATATCTAATTTTTAAAGCGGAGTGAATTTCACTCCGCTTTGTTTTTTTATTTATACCCTTTTTTATCGAGAAATAATTGGCACCAAGTTTCCGTACCAATAGTTTTCCACATACTTGTAAACTCTTTTGAGGAAATGTTTTTTGCATTGTCAAACATTGTTTGTACTTTTTTGGCATCAAACAGTCCTCTTTTCTTCATTCCCGGTAAAACCTGCTCGTGAACATACTCCATAAAGCGAGAATCCGAAACCATTCCACGTTCATCTAAATTCATTATGGCCTTTTTGCGATATGCAAAATCTCGGCCAAAATGTTTGGCCACTATTTCTTTAAGAACCCACTTTCCTTGCATCCAAGTAAACGGGTTGCTATTTAAATTTAGAGGCGATTTGTCAACAAAACGAACCAAATAATCCTCGTTCATTGTCATAAACAAATCTACTAATTCGTTGTCAAGAAATGGTACTCTGTTTTGTATTGAACTTGCCATTGTCATTTTATCTTGTCTCAAGGATGCTTCCGGCAAACATTCACGAATTTCAAATTTCAAATGCTTAGTAAAATTAGACCCTTCAAATCCATTATAAATATCCATTCTTTCTTGTATAATACCGTCAAGATTGTTATACCCTATCGTTGTAAAGTCGGTAATGGTTTCTCCTGCCATAACCGCATATTCTGCATAACTTTTATAACTTTTAACCGCGTTGCTCCTAATATCTAAGCCCGATAAAAACGGTACTAATGCACCTCCGGCAAACCTGCTGTATCCACCGGTTAGTTCATCGGCACCCTCTCCACAAAACAGAACGTCACAGTTGGTTTTTGCAAGTTGTCCCAGTCTTAAAAAGCAAGAAAAATATGGGCGATATGCAGGGGCGTCGTTATGCCACACCATTTTTTCATAATTGTTATAAAAATATTCGGGCGACATTTGGAATTTATGCAAATTTAAGCCCAGGTTGTCTGCGACATAATTTATGTAGTATTCTTCTCCCGCGTCGCCTGTTCCGTCTATAATCGCAACCGCCTCTGAAAAGTTTTCTTTTTCTCGGTTTTTTGCAAAATATGAAATTAAGGTTGAGTCTATTCCTCCAGAGAGTTGTACGCCCATTCGTTGTTTCTCTGTTTGACGAGAAACAACCTTATCCAAAAGTTCTTCCGTGGCCGCAATTGCTTCCTTTGAGTTTTTAAACAATTTATTGTCGCGCTCGTAGTCATCCCAACTAAAATATTTACTACTGCAAATATTCTCCGTACTTATAGTTATTATTTCTGCAGGTGCTAATAATTTCACATTTTTAAGAAGAACTCTGCTTCCTGTTCTCGCAAACACAAGACGCGCATTACAAGCGTCTAAATCAAGTTCTCTCTTAAAATCTTTAATTTGAATAATTCCCTTTAATTCTGAGGAAAAAAGAAACTTATTATTAAAGTTTGTGTAATATAACGGTTTTGCCCCGTATCTATCTCCGGCGATATATACAAGGTTTTTATTTAAATCGAAAACCGTTAAAACAAAAACTCCGTTAAGCAGTTTGACCGCCTCTTCTATACCATATTCAATATATGCACATAAAAGAATCTCTGCGTCTGTCTCGGTTTCAAACGCATACCCTTTTGCTAACAATGAACTTTTTATTTCCCTTGTGTTTGAAATATATCCGTCATAAGCAATCCCTACACTCCTGTTTTTATTGCAAAAAGGTTGCGCCGTATCACTTTTGTTCACACGTAGCAAATTATGACCAAATATTCTTGTTGGCTCAAAATTTGGGTTAATTTGTTCTATACTATCGACAATACTTACCTCTGTATTAGAATTAGTAACGCAAAACTGCGTTCCATCCGGTCCACGATGTTTTTGTGCATCCATAACTAGATTAAACTGTAAAATGTCTTCATAAGGTATTTTATTGTTTCTTAAACCAATTATTCCGCCTATTGCACTCATAGTTTCCCCTCTTTTTCGCTTTCGTATTATTTTTGTATTACAATTATATATGCTATTGTAATATTTATATCCTTTCTTGTCAACATTAAAATATGATATGAGGTGATTCTAATGAATAGCAACTCCTTAAAAATAAAAAAACGTGGTGAAGATGGCAACAAAATTATATCTGTGAGAATACGAGAAGATATTTTGCACGAATTAGACAAAATATCAAAAGAAAGCAATTATTCTAGAAACGAACTAATCAATTTAATCCTAAAACATGGTGTTGAAAACCTAGAAATAATCCCTTGAAAACTAAAAAACCTCGATGAAGTTCATCGAGGTTTTTTCTTATACACTTTTTTATTCAAAAAGTTCTGTACTGAAATAGCGTTCTCCGGTATCAGGCAGGACGGTTACGACCCGTTTGCCTTTGCCTAGTTTTTTGGCGAGTTTTATTGCGGCGGCAACATTAGTACCGCTTGAAATTCCGCAAAGAATACCCTCTTCGCGAATGAGCCTTTTGGTTGTGCCTATTGCTTCTTCGTCAGTAATAATTGTTACGTCGCTAAAAATCTCCATATCAAGATTTTCAGGTATTAGTCCGTCGCCTATTCCCATTTGAAGATGGGTTCCGATATTTCCGCCCGAAAGAATTGCGGCGTTTTGAGGCTCTGCCGCCCAGATTGTAATATCGGGGTTAGCCTCTTTAAGTTTTGAGCCGATTCCCGAAAGGGTTCCGCCCGTTCCTATTCCCGAACAAAAGCCGTCTATTTTTCCGTCAACAGCCTCTAAAATTTCAATCGCTGTGTGCAATTTATGGACAAGCGGATTGTCGGGGTTTTCAAACTGTTGGGGAACCCAGACATTTTTGTCCTCTTTTTGCATTTTAAGTGCGGTTTCTAAACATTCGTTTATACATTTACCAATATCGCCATCATCATGAATTAAAACGAGGTCGGCGCCATAGGCTTTAATAAGTTTACGGCGTTCTTCGCTAACCGAGTCGGGCATAATAATTTTAACCTTATAACCCTTTACCGCACCGATTAAAGCAAGACCGATTCCCTGATTTCCGCTTGTTGGCTCAACTATTATTGTATCTTGATTTATAAGTCCCTTTTTTTCGGCTTCGCATATCATACTATAAGCGGTTCGGGTTTTAATTGAACCGCCGATATTGACACCCTCATATTTAACGAGAACCTCGGCACAATTTTCGGGTACAATTTTTGAAAGTTTTATAATTGGGGTGTTGCCGATAGCCTCTAAAACATTTAAGTAAACCAAACGAAACTCCTCCGTAGTGTTGATTTTTATATTGTAATACATAATATGCAAAAATGCAAATAGTTTCAATTTTTATGCTTAACTACAGAGGATATTTATTTTAAATTCTCTTTATTTTTACTTGCTTGCCAAGTTTCCTTGCGCTCTCAATCATAGATTTTGTTCCTCTGCTTTTACCGTCCCAAAAGCAGATTACATAATCGCACGCCTCTGCCATTTTCATATTTCGTTTCGGTCCCGCTGACATACCGTATTTGTCCCACTCGGCAGGATAGTACTCTATTTCATATTCATTTTCTTTTGCAAATCTTTCGCCCAACATATCTGCACCTCTGCAACCGCCCGAAAGAAAAATCAGCGTATATTGATTTTTTATTCTGCTAATACAAAAATCAATATACTTTTTTGCTTCATCGTAATCGGTATAATCTCTACAACCTGCTATAACTATGCGTTTTACCATTTTTTAACCCTCCTTTTACGCTATTTTACCACCGTTTGATAGTAAATTCAATACTACTGTTCGATAGTACATATACTTAAACTTGAGGTGTATTTATATGTACTATCCCAGACTGCGAGATTTACGCGAAGATAAAGACCTTGTGCAAAAGGAAGTTGCCGCCTATCTTGGCATTGACCAAAGAGTGTATAGCAACTATGAAACAGGAAAACGGGAAATACCAACAAAATTTGTGGTTGCTCTTGCCGATTTTTATCAAACCTCTACCGACTATATATTAGGCAGAACAAACAACCCCAAACCTTATTGCAAATAAAAGACCAACTTCCGTTTTGGAAGTTGGTCTTTGCTATATTTCGGGGTTGAAGATTGGCATAAGTTTAAGTTTAAAAAGGTTGGCTTTATGCTTTTTGTCAATCAGTTCTTTGGTATTTTTGTTTTCGATTTCGCCCGTTCTTATATAGCGGTCGAGTTCTAAGTAGGTAAAGCCGAGATTTTCTTCGTCGGTTTTTCCGCAAAGCCCGTCTATCGGCACCTTTTCAACAAGTTCAAAGGGAAGCCCTAAAAGGTGGCCTATCTCTTTAACCTCGGTAACGGTCAGGTTGCTAAGGGGAGAAAAGTCGCCGACGCTGTCACCCCAGCGGGTTGAATAGCCAACCCAGTCTTCGCTTAAATTACAGGTGTTTACAACTCTTCCGTTAAGGCTTTGGGAAAGGGCATAGAGGGTTGTCATTCTAACCCTTGGGGGAATATTCTGCAGAGTTTGGGCGGTTTGCTCAACCTCTTTTGGAAGAGCCGATTTAACCCCATCGACCGCGTCCTTTATATTAACGGTATAGTGTTTTATTCCAAGAAAATTTACAAGGCTGTAGGCGGCATCTATGTCCCCTTGCTCTCCGCAGGGCATAAGCACACCGATTACACGCTCACGCCCAATAGCCTCGACACAAAGGGCGGCGGCAACCGAACTGTCTTTTCCGCCCGAAATTCCTATAACGGCGTTACAGTCCTTTCCGTTTTCTTCAAAAAAGGATTTAATCCACTCTATACAGTCGTTTTTTACTTTTTCGGCATTAAAGTTATACATTACTGCACCTCTATCTGACACATTTTCATAGTGGTAAGGGCGGCGTTGTGGGTTTCGGGGGTAACCCCGGCACAAAGACCCGACTCTACCGCTATTTTCTTTTCGGGGAAATTTGCCTTTAAAAGCAAAGCGTTTGAAACAACGCAAATATCGGTACAAAGGCCTATTAGAGTAATCTCAAAATCATTATCCCCTGCCATTTCTCTAATTATGTCAGGAAGGTCAACCGAGCCAAAGGTTGGTTTTTCTAAAACGGTATGGTTTTTCTCGTTTAGGGCTGCAGACACTTCGGGGTGAAGATTCCAACCGAGCGTTCCCTTTATACAGTGGGCAACAGGCAGTTTTTTACCTTCGGCGGTAGAAAGGTAGTTTTCACTATGAGTATCGAGGGTTACTATTATATCGCCCTTAAAGTTTTTAATTTTTTGGCAAACCGAGGGCAAAATCTTTACGGCTTCGGGGGTTCCGAGCGCGCCATCTACAAAGTCGGTTTGCATATCAACGACAACTAAAATACTTTTCACATAATCACTCACCTTTTTAAGATGATTTTAACACGACAAAACTATCGTGTCAACATTAAGGGGGTTGCATTTTTGCTTTTAAAATGATATTATTTTATCAAATACTTTTAGGAAGATGTATATGAACGAAAGAATTTCCGCATATTTTACAAATAACCGTATACGCTGGTTTATAAGTTGTTTTATTTTTCTGCTTTTAGGGGTTGCCCCTTTACTGCCAAACATAAGCGCGTCGGGTCAATATAATCTGCTTTCAATAAACAACGAAAGCCATTCTTTGTTTTTCTATTATTCAGAACTTGGCCTGAATTTTTACTACTTTGTTATTGCCCTTTATTATATCGGCGGAATTGTTCTGACTGTTTTTGGTGCCTTAATTCCGCCAAGAAAACTTTTCTGCGGACTGCTTCTTGCCTTTTCGGGCGTTTTTCTTGTTATAAATCTTCTCTCTGCCGGTTTTATTTTCCTTGCCGTTTCCCTTTCGGGTATTACCGAAACGGTCAGTCTCACCGTTTGGAGCCTGGTTTACCTCGCTTTACAGACAGGAAATATCACAAATCTTATTCAGTTTCTTTTTTGTTTTAAGAAGCGTTGACAACTATCTTGTTTTATTATAAGATAGTTCTGCTTTTTAGTTTAATAAATATGCGTCCGTAGCTCAGCAGGATAGAGCGTCCGCCTCCTAAGCGGAAGGTCGGGGATTCGAATTCCTTCGGGCGCGCCAAAAGCCACACACCGTGTGGCTTTTTCTTTTCCGCTGTCAACTGTGAACTGTCCACTATCCACTGCTCACTTGACAAAGTCGGATTTTTATTGTATCCTAAATAGGAATATACGCATTATGGATTATTATGTTCATTATGGAGAGAAGACCGATGAAATGCAGAGTTGCCGAACTGAATATTGAAATTCTAAGTCGCTGTGGCTATTTAGAAGATATTTGCGGCAAATATGCAGCAGATTTTTCTTCTGCCGACCTTGTTCTTTCGGCTTCAAGGGAAGACTTGGAATACGAAAAAAAGGTTGCTGTTGACGACAAAATTAAAGAAGGAAAACTTGAGTCGGTTGCCGTTTGCAGAAAATTAAGCCTTGAACTGCCCCGTTTTGACGCTTTTATGCTTCACGCCGCTACCTTTGAACTAGACGGCAGAGGAATTGCTTTCTTCGCAAAAAGCGGAACGGGAAAATCAACCCATATGCTTCTTTGGAAGGAACTTTTCGGGGAAAAACTTCAAATTATCAACGGTGACAAGCCCATAGTCCGCCTTAAAGACGGAGTACCTTTCGCTTTTGGCACTCCTTGGTGCGGAAAAGAGGGGCTGAGCCAAAACCGAAGCGTTGTTCTTAGCGACCTTTGCTTTATTAAAAGAAGCAACGAAAACACTACCCGACGGCTCGAAAAGAGCGAGGCACTTAAATTACTGCTTGAACAGGTTGCTATTCCTGTCGGCAGTGAAAATATATTAAAACTTCTTGAGTTGCTCGACCGGACAATAGGTCACTGTAATTTGTGGGAAATTTCCTGCAACACCGACTTTGCCGCCGCCAAGCAGTCAAGCAGTATAATTTTGAGGTGATTTGCAAATGAAACTTAAAAACAAGTATGTTCTCCGCACCGTAGCAGACAAAACCGTTGCTATCGCAGTTGAGCAAAGTGGCGAAAAAACCGATAATGTTATTACCCTTAACTCTACCGGCGCCTTTATTTTCGGTCTTATAAATGAAGGCCTTGAAAAAGAGCAGATTTGCGAAAAATTCTTTAAAGAATACGACGTTACAAAAGAAGAAGCCGAAAAAGCGGTTGATAGTTTTACCGAAAACCTTAAAAAATCGGGTCTTTTAGCCGACTAATATGATACCGAAAGAACCTGTTATTCTGCTTAGTTATATAAATACGAAACTTCGTGACTGTTATAAAAATCTTTCTGAACTTTGCGAAGATTTAGACCTTTGCGAAGAAGAGATTAAAGAAAAACTCGGCAGTATTGACTATTTTTACGACCAAAAACAAAATCAGTTTATTTAAAAAAAGCCCGACTGTGTCCAGTCGGGCTTTTTTATATACTCCAATCAATTGGCGTTTGATTTGTAGACACCAGAATTTCGTTGCACTTTGAAAAGTGTTTTGAGCCGAAAAAACCGCCGTAGGCAGAAAGGGGACTTGGGTGGACCGTTTCAAGTTTTTTGTGAACTTCGTTTGTAATTATTTTTGCCTTGTTTTTAGCGTTTGCACCCCAAAGCAGAAAAACAACGGGGGTCGTTTTTCGGTTTAGTTCAAAAATTACTCGGTCGGTAAAGGTTTCCCAGCCCATGCCTTTATGGGAATTTGGACTTGCCTGTCTGACGGTTAATACAGCATTAAGAAGAAGCACTCCCTGCTCTGCCCAGCGGGTTAAATCGCCGTGCTCTGTGTTGTCAATACCAAGGTCGCTTTTTATCTCCTTAAAAATATTTTTAAGGGAGGGCGGAGGCTCGGTTGGGCTTTTTACCGAAAAGCAAAGCCCGTGGGCTTGGTTCGGCCCATGATAGGGGTCTTGACCGATAATTACAACCTTTGTCTTTTCAAAAGAGGACATTTTAAGGGCATTAAAAATATCGTACATATCAGGATAGATTACATTTTTTGAGTATTCTTCCTTTAAAAAGGCTCTGAGTTTTTTGTAGTAGGGTTTTTCAAACTCATCTTTTAGAATTTCGTCCCAGTCGTTACCAAGGTTTACCATTTTATCTCCCCCTTTACTAAAAAATAATAGCACATTCCCTTAAAAAACACAAGAACAACGGCAAAACCGTTGTTCTTGTGTTTTAGAATATGACAGAGTCATAAAAAGGGGGGCAAAATAAAGTAAAAAGTAAGAGTAAATAGGTAAAAAGTTATTTAAGTTTTGGAATAGTTATTATATAGTTTAGGTTATTTTCGGTTTCGTTTAGGGCGGTAGTTGCGTTTATACCGCCTTGTTTTAGGGTTTCTACCATTTTAAAAAGCGAATTTTCAAAAAGGCGGTGGTCGCTTATTGCACATTTTCTAATCGGCTCGGGTTTAGGGTTTAAAATATTGTAAACATAGTTTTCGGTTTCGGTAAGGGTTAGTTGCGAGGCGATTATATAGTCGAGTGCAGACTCTCTTTTTTCTTCGGGAAGCCTTAAAATCGCCCTTGCGTGACGCTCGGTCAGACGAGCGGCGATTAGTCTTTTTTGCATATCTTTATCAAGTTTTAAAAGGCCAAGTTTATCCTCGAGGGTTGACTGGGCAAGTCCGAGTTTTTCGGCTGCTTCCGCATGAGTGAGTCCATGTACCTTTATAAGTCTGTTTATTCCCTCGGCTTCCTCAAAGGGTGAAAGGTCGCTTCGCTGAAGATTTTCAACAACGGTATAAATGTCGGCGGTAATCTTATCGGTTTTACGGATTATACAGGGCACTTTCTTAAGACCTGCCGTTTTTGCGGCACGAAGTCTTCTTTCCCCCGCTATTAAAATATATTTTCCGTTTCCGTTAGGGCGTACCGTTAAGGGCTGAAGCAGACCGTTTTCCTTTATGCTTTCAATAAGGTGGCCAAGTTCATACTCATCAAAGGTTTTTCTCGGCTGGTCGGTATTTGGAATAATGTCATCAGGTTTTATGTTTACAAGTTTTCCGTCAAACATTTTTTCACCTCTTTGCAAACACATAATAACCTATCTGTTAAAAAATTGCTACAAAAATCGGTCGGGCGAATTCGACCCAAAAAACAAAAAACAGCCTTTTTACAAAGGCTGTTTTTGAATTTTTCCGGAGGCTCTGGGGTATTTTGGCGGAGTTTGCGATATTTTCTTTACCAAAACAAAGGTTCTGACCTCTTGACCTGTCAAAGTTTCGGTTTTAATCTCTGCTTTTTTACCGCCTAAATTTTCTACCGCTTTCCTTGACAACTCAACCTCTTCACTAGCCGAGGGGCCTTTCATTGCACAAAAGACACCGCCGACTTTACAAAGGGGAAGGCAGTATTCGCAAAGGGTGCGAAGTTCGGCTACCGCACGGGCACAAACAAGGTCAAACTTTTCTCGGTAACTCGGGTTTTTACCCGCTTCTTCGGCACGAAGATGAACCGTTTCGGCTTCAAGGCCGAGTTTAGCCAAAACCTCGCTTAAGAAGACAAGGCGTTTGTTAAGTCCGTCCATAAGGGTAAGTTTAATATCGGGACGCAGTATTTTAAGCACCATTCCGGGAAACCCCGCACCCGTTCCGACATCGACCACCTTTGCGCCCTTTGAAATTTCTACCTTGTCGAGCAGTAAAGCGCAATCAAGAAAGTGTTTTATAACAATACCCTCGGGGTCAACAATTGCGGTCAGGTTTATTTTTTCGTTCCACTCTACCAAAAGGGCGGCGTATTTATCTAACTTTTCAAGGGCATCGCTTGACACCGAAATCCCCTTTTGCTCTAAAACGGGAATCATTAGTTCTAAAGGATAGTTCACGCTTTCTCCTCCGTTTTCTTCTTTAAAAGCCAAATTCCAAGCACCGACACATCCGACGGGCTTACCCCCGAAATTCTCGAGGCTTGGGCAAGATTTTCGGGGCGCACCTTGTCGAGTTTTTCTCTTGCTTCAAGGCGGAGTCCCTCAATCTCGGCGTAATTTATATCGGTTGGCAGTTTCTTTAGTTCAAGTTTAAGCATATCCTCAACCTGTGACTGCTGACGGGCAATATACCCCTCGTACTTAATTTCGGTTTCTGCCTTTTGGCAAACCTCAAAGTCAAGTTCGGGGCGGTCAGGGTCGACAAGACTCAAATCAAAATAGGAAACCTCGGGGCGTTTTATTAGTTCCGCCATTTTTATTCCGGTTGAAAGCGGAGTTGTCCCTTTAGCCACTAAAATTTCGTTAAGTTCTTTGCTCGGGGCAAGGGTTGTTGACCGAAGCCTTTCGATTTCCTTTTCCTTTTGCTCTTTTCTTAAAAGGAATTTACGGTAGGTCGGCTCGTCTATAAGTCCTATTTCATAGCCTGTAGGCATAAGTCTTTCGTCGGCATTATCCTGACGCAGAAGCAGTCGGTATTCGCTTCTGGAGGTCATCATTCGGTAGGGGTCGGCACAACCTTTGGTAACAAGGTCATCTATAAGTGTGCCTATATAGGAAGAAGAACGGGAAAGCACAAGCGGTTCTTTGCCCATATTCTTTCTTGCGGCGTTTATTCCCGCAACAAGACCTTGAGCCGCCGCTTCTTCGTAACCCGAAGAACCGTTAAACTGACCCGCGCCGAAAAGACCGCTATGCTCCTTAAACTCAAGCGAGGCGGTTAGGGCAAGGGGGTCAACACAGTCATACTCAATAGCGTATGCATTTCGCATAATCTCGACATTTTCAAGACCCTTTATTGAATGATAAATTTCTATCTGGACCTCTTCGGGCAGAGAGGAAGACATACCCTGAAGATACATTTCTTCGGTATCTGCTCCGCAAGGCTCAATAAAGAGTTGGTGACGCTTTTTGTCGGCAAACCGCATAATTTTATCCTCTATTGAGGGGCAATAACGGGGGCCGACCCCCTCGATTACACCCGAATAAAGCGGTGAGCGGTGGATATTATCTAAAATTACCTGTTTGGTTTGGTCGTTTGTATAACTTATGTGACAGACTACGCTGTTTTCGGGGGTTTTTTCGGTTTTATAGGAAAACGGGATTATCTGTTCGTCGCCCTTTTGAACCTCTAACTTTGAAAAATCTATTGAAGAGCGAAGCACTCTGGCGGGAGTTCCCGTTTTAAAACGGCGAAGCGGAATGTTGAGTTTTTTAAGGGCGTCGGAGAGACCCTCGGCGGCAAAAAGCCCGTCGGGACCGCCCGAGTAGTTTACCTCGCCCACAAAAATTTTACCCGCAAGGAATGTGCCCGTTGCGAGAATTACGGTTTTGCAAAGGTACTCTGCGCCGAGTTTTGTAACGCAGTGCCAACCTTTTTCGTCTTTAAAAAGGTCAACCACTTCGGCTTGTTTTAAAACCAAATTTTCCTGAAGTTCAACCGTATGTTTCATAAGGGTGGTATAGGCTTTTCGGTCAATTTGCGCCCTTAAAGAGTGTACCGCGGGGCCTTTGCCTAAATTTAACATTCGGCTCTGAAGGGTGGTTTTATCGGCGGCGACACCCATTTCGCCACCCAAAGCGTCAATTTCTCTTACTAAATGACCTTTAGATGTACCGCCGATAGATGGGTTACATGCCATATTACCTATCCAGTCAAGATTTATAGTGAAAACTATTGTGTTTGCAC